>JBBRCR010000049.1:0-27296 GCA_038204695.1 Opitutales bacterium
GGCTCACCACTAGCGGGCGCTCGCCGCCCCGGCAATTCGATCCTGCTCGCGGGCTGCGTCGGGTGCGGGCTCCTGCTGGCGTTGGTTTCGAACCGGTACGCCGCGATTTATCAAGACGCGTCTGCCTTGTGGGCGTTCGCCGTGCAGGCGAATCCATCGGCATGGGTGGCGCACAACAATCTCGGACTGGCGCTCGCCAGTCGCGGCCGCTTCGACGAAGCGATGGCGAGCTACCGGACGGTGCTGGCGATCAAAGCGGATGAGGCCGACGCTCACAACAATCTGGGCAACCTGCTCCTGCAAATCGGCCGGACCAGGGAGGCCGCGGCCGAATTCGCGCAAGTGCTGCAGCGGAAACCGAATCACGCGGCGGCGCACAACAATCTCGGCGTCGCTTTGCTGCGGCTCAAGCGGACGAGCGAGGCCATTGCGCATCTCGAAACCGCGCTGAAACTGAAGCCGGATTATGCGGAAGCCTGCAATAATCTCGGCAACGCGCTGGTCGCCGGCGGCCAGCCCGCCGCGGCGATTCTGCACTACAAGTCGGCGGTGCGGCTCGCACCGGCGTTCGCGGAGGCGCATTTCAACCTGGCGCTCACGTTGAAAGAAGTCGGTGAACTGCGTGAGGCGCGGATCTATTACGAGAATGCGCGCCGGCTCAATCCGGCGATGCCCGAGTTAAAATTCTGAATTTCCGACGTGGCATGGCGTCCCGCCCAGGTTCGCTCTTCCTCACGTAATTCACGGGCGGGACGCCCCGTGCCACCCTGGAAAATGGGCGGGACGCCCATGCCACACGGAGCCCCAAAACCCGCTTGCGCTTGAGCGATGTTCGTATGCGTTTGGCGGGATGTCTCCGTCCACACCGCCCGTCCGCAAACCGACCTGGCTCAGGGCCAAGCTGCCGAGCGGCCCCGGTTATGCGGCCACGCGCCAGCTGGTCGACGCGAACAAGCTGCACACGGTCTGTCAGAGCGCCCAATGCCCAAACCTGGGCGAATGTTGGTCCCGTGGCACGGCCACGGTGATGATTCTCGGCAACATCTGCACCCGCTCGTGTCATTTTTGCGCCATCCAGACGGGCCGCCCGACGGAACTCGATTTGGGCGAGCCGGGTCGGGTCGCCGATGCCGTGGCGAAGATGAACCTGAAACACTGCGTGATCACGAGTGTCGCCCGCGACGAACTGGCGGACGGCGGCGCCAGCGTGTGGGCGGCGACGATTCGCGCGGTGCGTTATCGAAATCCGAATACGGCAATCGAGGTGCTCACCCCGGATTTCAAGGGCAACCTGGCGCACGTGGACGTCGTGCTGGATGCCAGGCCGGATATTTTCAATCACAACCTCGAGACGGTGGAGCGGCTGCAAAAACCAGTGCGCGTCCAGGCGCGCTATGAGCGTTCACGTGCGGTGGTGCGGCACGGCAAGAGCCGCGGCTTCGTCACGAAGACGGGCATCATGCTCGGGCTCGGCGAGGAGCCGGCGGAAATCGAACAAACGTTGCGCGACATCGCGGCGGACAAAACCGATATACTGACCATCGGCCAGTATCTCCAGCCGACGACGCAGCATCTGCCGGTGGCGCGCTGGGCGCCGCCGGAGGAATTCCAGCATTGGAAGGAATTTGGCCTGGGGCTGGGAATTGGCGTGGTCGAGAGCGGTGCGCTTGTGCGTTCGAGCTATCACGCGGATGAGCAGTCGTTGAAGTTTACCGGTGAGAAGCATCTGAATACAGCGAACGCGTTGGCGGGCGCTTGAGTGATCGGGCGGAGTGACCGCGCCCTCCCTGTCGCGGCCGGCGTCCGATTTTTCGGTGTATTCCGCGCAGCGAGTCGGCTAAGTCTCCGGGGCATGATTACCCGGAAGCAGATCGTCGACAACTGGCTGCCTCGCTATACCGGTGTGCCGCTGAAAAAGTTCGGGGAATACATCCTGCTCACGAACTTTGATCAGTACGTGAAACTCTTCGCGAAATGGCATCGGGTGCCCGTCGTCGGCCGGGACAAGCCGATGGCGAGCGCGACGTCCGGCGACATTACGATTATCAACTTCGGCATGGGCAGTGCGACGGCGGCCACGGTGATGGATTTGCTCAGCGCGATCTCGCCGAAA
The DNA here is from genome assembly GCA_038204695.1 of Opitutales bacterium. Classification (GTDB taxonomy): domain Bacteria; phylum Verrucomicrobiota; class Verrucomicrobiia; order Opitutales; family Opitutaceae; genus ER46. The sequence goes on from JBBRCR010000049.1 coordinate 2,114, forward strand.
GCGGTGCTGTTTCTCGGCAAATGCGGCGGCGTGAAACATCGTGCGTCGCTGGGTGATCTGATCCTGCCGATTGCGGCCATTCGGGGCGAAGGGACGAGCAACGACTATTTTCCCCCGGAAGTGCCCGCGCTCCCCTCGTTCGCGCTCCAGAAGGCGATCTCGACCACGATTCGAGACCACTCGCGCGACTACTGGACGGGCACGGTCTACACGACCAACCGTCGCGTTTGGGAACACGATGAGGAGTTCAAGAAATACCTGAAGAGGATCCGCGCGATGTGCATCGACATGGAAACCGCCACGATCTTCATGACCGGCTTCTACAACGAGATTTCAACCGGCGCGCTGCTGCTCGTGTCGGACCAGCCGATGACCCCGGAGGGCGTGAAGACATCGGAAAGCGATCGGGTGGTGGATCAGAAATTCGTGGAGGACCACCTGCGGATCGGGATCGCGTCATTGAAGCAGCTCATCAACCGCGGCCTCACGGTGAAGCACCTGCAATTCTGAGGTGGCAATTTCTGCGCATCTGGCTGCGCAACGAAGTGAAATGGTCGGCGCATAATGCCGGGGCCGGCGTTGGCGACCGAGCGACTCGCCACCCGCAGGGCAGCATAGGATCAAATTGCGTCGGCTCGCGTAGCGCCGCGGCTCCGACCGGCAGCTCGTCGCAATCGAAACACGTCACCCAACTTCTCCTCTACAAGCCGCCGGTCGGAGACACGGCGCTACTTCGAGCAAGCCACCAGACGCGGTTCGCGAACACCCCTACGCTTCCACGTCGAACCAGAACGGCACGAACGTCTCGCGGCCAGCGAGATTCATCTGCGCCCAGATCACGTAGCGACCGGCCTTTGGGATCATGAGCTTGAAATGAAGGACGGGACGAGTTGGGCCCGAGGCGTCATCCAAATCGCTCTGCGCCGGGTGCAGATGCGCAAATCCGCTCCGCGCTTCATCGAACGCCACCAGATGCGCAAGCGCGTCCATTACCGGCTCCAGTTGCACGTTGCCGCCATCCGTCCGGGAAATCGCGAGCGCCAGATCCGCCGGCTGGCCGGCACGAATAGGCGAGGCTGCCGGCGTCAACGAAAAGCGATATCCGTCCCGCTCCACGGCGGGCGCCGGTTGGGCCTCACCACCGACCTTCCCGTTCCCAGCCGGAGGGCTGGCCGGGTCTGGCGAGGCCGGCACTCGCGTTCGATCCATCTTCATGGCGGTCGGTCCCAGTTCGGCGGATACAGCGACGTTCAAGTCCACACTCGCGTAGAGCGACCGCCCCGTCACCGCAGGCGTAAAGTCGGCAAAAATCCGGTACGCACCAGACCCTTGGGGCGTGAAGTCGAAATCCCATTCGCCGCGCTGGCGGCCTGGCTGCGGATGCACGTGCTGGTAATCCTGCAGCGACTCATCGACCACAAGCAGGTGCAACTTCCGCGTGTGCGAGTAGAGCAGATCCTCAGGCGCGACGGGTTTTCCATTCGCCGTCTGCAGGCTGACCGCACCGCGAACCGTCTGTCCGGCCATCGCGGGTGTGACGGTCGCCACCGACATGACCACGGGTGACCGTACTGCTACGACCGGGATGAACTGGGGATTGGACGGGTCGCAAAACTCTATCGCTCGCGAGCCCTTCGGATCCACGCGAAAATCCATGTGGCTCAGATTCGTCCCCGTGGGGAGTGCCCGCAGACCAAAGAAAATGGCCAACGCCGCGAGCGTGATCAATCCGAGTTGCCGCCACTGCGCGCGCTCCAGATGGCCCCGCCGAACTGCTGCGTCGTGGGAACTCATCGTTTGAGTTTCGCGACAAAATCACGCGGTTCCCACACGCTGCCGTCGCTGCGATGGCTGATGTTTCCGTTCTCGTCGATGAGGAGCGTGGTGAGCGTGTGCTGGAGAATGTCGCCCTTGAACTCCGCGATCACTCCAAATTGCGCCAGCAGATCCTTGATCGCAGACTCCGGGCCGGTCAGGAACGAGAAGTTCGAGGTGTCGATGCCACGCTGGTCGGCGTACTCCTTCAGTATGGCCGGCGTATCGTAAGCGGGATCGAGTGTGATTGAAATCAGCTCGAAATTCTTCACCCCGGATTCGCGAGCCAGCTGCTGGGTCTGGACCATCTTCGCCGTGGAGGCGGGACACATCGTCGCCACCGGGCAGCGTGTGAAGATGAAGTTCAGCATGATCTGCTTGCCGCCGAAACGGGAGCTTTGGACCACGCGGCCCGTTTGATCGTACAGCGCAAACGCCGGCACCTTCTCGCCCACTTCGCGATACGCGCTCCGCCCGCGATTATGGGTATCCTCGCGCAGCTGACGTGCCGCCGCCGCGATCGTATCGTCGCTGACCTTGTCGTCGGGCCAAATCTTCTCGAGTCGGTAATCGCCATCCTTGCTCGGCACCATTTCGGCTCGAATGCGCTGACCGGGTTTGGCGAGTGCGAGATCCGCGGCGGAAACAACGAACTCCATCGTCATCGCCGGCATGTAACCTTTGATTTCGTCGTGACGGACCACGAGCACCTTGCGCTCGGGCTCGAGCCGCACGATTTCGCCGGTGAGTGGATAACGCTCGTCCGCCGCTTTTTTGGCGGCGCCTTGGTCGGCGGACGCGTTTGTCGATTCCGTCCGCGAGCAACTGGAGAGCGAGAGCAACGTCATCGCGGCCGCGAGCAAGACCGCGGCGCGCCCCGACCCACGGCACGGCCAGGCGCCGCGCAACGGCCAAGTACGTGGGCCGCCGCCCGAAGCCGCATTAGATTTCATCGCCTTACCGATTCGCCGGCGGAAAGAATTGTCAAAGGGTTTGCGACGACAAGCATCGCACCTTCTGGTGGACCTTTGCGCAGCTCATGGAAGCCACTCACACCCTCCGCCGCACCGCCCACTACCAACCGGCGCTCGCGATTTTTGCCGCGCTCGGAAGCGTTTGGGTCTTCCTGCTCGTCACATTAGGAGCGTTCACCACGAGCATTGGCGCCGGGATGGTTTTTGCAGACTGGCCGCTTTCCAACGGCTCGGTGAATCCGCACGGCTGGCTGGAGGACATCTCCATGTTTGCCGAACATTCGCACCGATTGACCGGTACAGTGATGGGAGTGATCACGATTGCTCTCGCGGTCTGGCTCGCGCGAACCGAGCAGCGACGATGGCTGCGGCAACTGGGCTGGTGGGCCGTGGCGATCGTGGTTTTTCAAGGCCTGATCGGCGGCACCCGCGTGTTGCTCGACGCCGTGGCCGTGCCCGGATTCCAGATGACGCTCGGCCAGATGTTGCGGATCCCGCACGGCGTGGTGGCGCAGATCTATGTGTGTATCCTGATCGCCATTGCGGTCTCTTCGTCGAAACCGTGGATCGAGCGGTCCGTCCAGGTGCGGCCGGCCGTGCGGACGGCGGGCATCGTTTGTTGTATCATGCTTCTGGTGCAGCTCACGATCGCCGCGGTGATGCGGCACAACGCCGCGGGACTGGCGATTCCCACCTTCCCGCATGCGACGCCCGAAGGCAGCTGGCTGCCGGCGCAGTGGGATTTTCGCGTGGGCATTCACTTCGCGCATCGCGCGATGGCGGTGATTCTCGGATTTGCGCTGATCTGGTTCGCATCGGTCGTGCGCCGCGATCCGAACGCCACGCGCGTGATGCGGATCGCCGCGGCCGCCCTCATGAATCTCTTGGTGGTTCAGATTCTCCTCGGGGCGCAAATCATCTGGACCTTTCGTCGCGCCGACATGACGACGGCCCACGTCGTCGTGGGGGCGCTTTTGATGGCGCTCACGTTCTGGCTGACGTGGATCGCCCATCGTGACACGATCGAGCGGAAAAACGCCGCATGACCTCGATTGCCGCCCCGCCTGCGAAATTTCGTGACTACCTCGAGCTGACGAAGCCGAGGCTCAGCATGCTGTCGGTGGTCACGGCGCTCGTCGGATATCTGTCGGCGCGGCCGCCGAGTGACCCGATGAAGCTCGTGCTGGTGATCGTGGGCACGTCGCTGGCGGCGGGCGGCGTGGCGGCGTTGAATCAATGGCTGGAACACGACACGGACGCGCAGATGAAGCGCACGGCCGATCGTCCAATTCCGGCGGGCAAAGTGGCGACGGGTTCCGCCTTTGTGCTGGGATGGTTGATGTGCATCGCCGCACTTTTTCTGCTCTTCGCAAAAGTCGATCGACTGGCGGCATTGTTCACGCTGGCCACGATGGTGTCGTATGTGGGTTGGTACACGCCCGCCAAACGCTGGTCGACGTGGAGCACGGAAATAGGAGCGATCGCCGGCGCCTTCCCCCCGCTGATCGGCTGGTCCGCCGCTGAAGGCCGGGTGACGGCTCTGGGCTGGATTCTGTTCGGGGTGCTCTACTTCTGGCAAATCCCACATTTCATGTCGATCGCCTGGACGTATCGGCGCGACTACTCGGCAGTCCATTTCCCCATGCTCCCCGTGCGGGACGAATCAGGCGAGAAGGTGGCGATCTGGTCCTTGATCAACACCGTGGCGCTTATCGTGGTGAGTGTGTTGCCGGTGGTGTACGGTTTGACGACGAAAGCGTACGGTGTCGCGGCGGTGGTGTTCGGTGGCTGGTTCCTCTGGCGCGCGATTCTGTTTCTCCGTCCGGAAGGGCGCGACGCGGCGGCGCGCAAGCTGTTCTTCGCGTCAATCATTTACCTGCCGTTGCTCCTCGCTGCGCTGGTCGCCGACCGACTGATCGCGACATGACCCTCCACGACATACCGCAGCTTAACGCCGCGCTCAACACCCTGGCCACGGTGCTCATGACCGCGGGTTTTGTTTTCATTATGCGGGCCAAAGGGGCGAGCGACCTCGCGCTGCGCGCCGATCATATTCGTTCGCACCGGCGTTGCATGCTGAGTGCGGGGGTGGTCTCGGCGATTTTTCTCGTCGGGTATGTGACGCATAAAATCCTGGTGCGCGGCGTGCACACCCCCTTTGGCGGCCAGGGGGGAATTCGCACCGTTTATTACGTGATGCTGCTGACGCACGTCGTCCTCGCGATGGCGATCGCGTTCCTCGTGCCGCGGACCTTTGCCTTCGCTTTGAAGGGCAACATCGAACGCCACCGCGCGTGGGCGCGATGGACGTTTCCCATCTGGTACTACGTGAGCGTCACCGGCGTACTGGTGTACTTTTTCCTCTATCAGTGGTGGCCGGCGGCGCGGTGAAACCACCGCTGGGTCGGTTCATGCACGATCCGAAAGCCGGATACACGCGCAAAAAGAAAGGAGCCGGACCTGTGTCCGGCTCACTGAGTGGGAAACGTTATCCCGAAATCGACTTCCTGCTCACTCGGCTTACTGCGCGACGAGCACACCCTTCATGCCCGCGGCAGCGTGAGCCGGGAACGTGCAAATGAAGGGGTACTCACCAGGGGCCGTGATCTTGAAGGTCACCTCATCCGTCTTGCGCGGGCCAAGCAGAGCGGTGTGCGCAATGATCTGATCCTTCAATGAATCCGGAATGTAGTCCTTTTCGCGAGCTGTCATGGCGGCCGCGGCGAATGCATTGATGTCGGTGCCGGGCTTGAGCAGCACCCAGTTGTGGCCCATCGCCTCTTTCGGCAGCTGGCCGATATTAGTGAGGGAGACTTTAACCTCTTCGCCCACCTTCACCTCGATGCGCGTGATGCTGAACTTCATTTGATCGTTCGCGGTGATTTCAAAGACGCGTGCTCCCGCGGGCGCTTTTGACGCCGCCGCGCCGCCCGACGCGGGCGCGGAACTGCTGGGAGGAGCCGAACCGGTGGTCGCGCCCGATGAGGCTGGTTCTTTTTGGCAGCCCGCCGCAACGAACACCGCCAACAGGGGCATAACAAGATGTGGAATTTTCATGACGGGCAGAAGTTGGTGAGCGGTTTCACAACATGCAAATTCCAAGGACATTTCCTGCTTTAATAACGTCAGCCGGAATTCGCGCGCGATAAGCGTTCCGAACAACCTCGGAGCGAAAACAAATTATGCGCGCTCTGCGCCAAAATACGCGGATTATTGCTTGAAATGCCAAAGGCTTCGCAAACTCTGTGAGGTTTTTGGTGTCACGCCGCACGTTTCCCACTCCCGCCCGCCCTCCATGTTAAAACTCATCCCGACCATTGCCCGATGGTGCCGCCTCGCCCTCGCGGTCGCTGGTATCGCCCTGCTCGCTGGTTGCGAATACAACTTCTTCAGGATGGACGGCCATCAATCGACCATCGCCGTCGAGGGACCGGTCGCCCGCGAGCAACTCCAGGTTTTCTATGTCACCGTCTGGGTGACGCTCGTCATCTTCGTCATCGTCGGTGGCGTACTGGCCTATGCGACGGTGAAGTTCCGCGCCCGCAATGCGGCGGACGAACATGCTGAGCCACCTGCTCAGAGTCACGGCAACCCCTTGATTGAATTGAGCCTGATTGGCGCTTCCGTCCTGGCGCTGGTCATCATCGCCATTCCGACGTTGCGGGGAATTTGGTACACGTACGACGTTCCGGAAGCGGAAAAGGCCAACGCCTACGAAATCACGGCCGTCGGTTACCAGTGGTGGTTCAAGTTCGAGTATCCGGCGGAGCAGGCCGCCGGCGAAGGCAATACCAAGATGCCGCTGGTCACCGCGAACGAGCTGGTGATTCCGGCCGGACGCCCCGTCCGCGTGCACTTGCGCACGGTCGACGTGATTCACTCGTTCTGGGTGCCCAAGCTGGCGGGCAAAGTGGACATGATTCCGAATCGGGCGAATCACCTCTGGCTCCAAGCCGACAAACCCGGGTACTTCTGGGGCCAGTGCGCCGAATACTGTGGCGACTCGCATGCCGTGATGCGCTTTCGCGTCGTTGCCCTCGGCCCGCGCGAATTCAGCGAGTGGCTGGAGCAGCAACTCCAGACGGCACGGTCCGTCCAGACGCGGACCGCGGACGCCGGCCAGCCGCGCGCGCAGTTTGCGGCGCTGAAAACGTTCAAGCAGAATGAAGCTGGCGTCTCGGCCAAGTTCGACATTCAGCCGCTCGAGTCCTGGCGCGCCAAGCAGGCGCCGGAAGCCGGCGAGGATGCCCAACTCGTCGCGCGGGGACGTGAGCTGTTCACCCAAAAGCAGTGCAATCAATGTCACACGGTCCGCGGCCACGGCTCGGCCGGCATTGCGGGTCCGGACCTCACGCATATCGGCGCACGTTCCACGATCGCGGCGGGGCTGATTGAGAACAACCGGGAGCAACTCCATCGCTGGATCCACGATCCCGGCGCGGTGAAGCCCGGCAACAAGATGGCCGTGGGTTATCTCGAACGAAAAATCACGATGACCGCGGAGGATGAAGTGGCGCTCGTGGCCTATCTGGAGAGCCTGAAATAAACTGAGCCCACTCCGGCGGCGGCGAACGACCCGAAATTTCAAAAAAATAAACGACTCATGGAACTGGCTAAACCCGCCTACCTCACCAAGGAGGATCACGCCCGGCCCCAGCCGAAGCTACTTTCCCATCCGACCGCCAAGTCCGGCCTCATGGGCTGGCTGACAACGGTCGACCACAAACGCATCGGATTCCTGTACGGATTCTTCGCGCTGTTCTTCTTCCTCGTCGGTGGCTTCGAGGCGCTGCTCATCCGCACGCAGTTGATGGTCCCGAATAACGACGTGCTGACGGCGCAGCAGTACAACACGCTGTTCACGATGCACGGCACCACGATGATCTTTCTCGCGGTGATGCCGCTGTCGTCGGCGTTCTTCAATTTCATCATGCCGCTCCAAATCGGGGCGCGCGACGTCGCATTTCCCCGATTGAACGCCTTCTCGCTTTGGATGTTCGTCGCCGGCGCCATCATTCTCAACATCGGCTGGTTTCTCCCGCAGGCCACGCACGGTGCACCTGACGGTGGCTGGTTTGGATACGCGCCACTCACCTCCAAGAACTTCATCCCAAAGCACTCGATCGACTACTGGGTGATGGGTCTGCAACTGCTCGGAGTCGCCTCGATTGCCGCGTCGCTCAACTTCATCGTCACCATCATCAATCTCCGCGCGCCGGGCATGACGATGATGCGGCTGCCCGTGTTCACGTGGATGACGCTGATCACGTCATTCCTCATCATCCTGTCCTTCCCGGCGATCACCATTGCGCTGGTTGAGCTGATGATGGATCGCCAGTTCGGCACGAGCTTCTTTGAAGTGTCCGGTGGTGGCATGCCGATCCTGTGGCAGCATCTCTTCTGGGTTTTTGGCCACCCTGAAGTCTACATTCTGATTCTGCCGGCGATGGGCATCATCTCCGAAATCCTGCCGACCTTTTCGCGCAAGCCGCTGTTCGGTTATCCGATCGTCGTGTTCTCAGGTGCGGCCATCGGATTCCTCGGGTTTGCCGTGTGGAGCCATCACATGTTCACCACCGGAATGGGCACCGTGGCGACGGCGGCGTTCGCCCTTGCCACCATGGCGATCGCGGTCCCGACGGGCGTCAAGATTTTCAACTGGATCGGCACGCTCTGGGGCGGCCACCTGCAAATGCGCACGCCGATGATGTTCGCGCTGGGATTCGTCTGGATGTTCATGATCGGCGGCTTTTCCGGCGTCATGCACGCCGCGGCACCGGCCGACGCGCAGCAGCAGGACAGCTATTTCGTCATCGCACACTTTCACTACGTGCTGATCGGCGGTTCGCTCTTCGCGCTCCTCGCGGGCATCCACTACTGGTTCCCGCTGATGTTTGGCCGGATGGTGAGCGAGTTCTGGGGCAAGCTCTCGTTCTGGGTGATTTTCGTCGGGTTCAACGTGACGTTCTTCCCCATGCATTTCCTGGGCTTGAACGGCATGCCGCGGCGCACCTTCACGTACGATCCGAATCTCGGTTGGAATTTCCCCAATCTTCTCGCGACGATCGGCTCCTATATTCTCGGTCTCGGCATCCTCATTTATTTCGTCGTGATGGTGTACACGTTCCTGAAGGGCAAGCGCGTGGGCCGTGATGTCTGGGACGGGCGCACGCTCGAATGGTCGCTGCCGAATCCGCCGCCTGAATACAATTATCGCGTCACCCCGACCGTGCATGCCCGCGATGCCTGGTGGTATGAGAAGCACCACCGCGAGGAGGTCGAAAAGGAACAGGCGGACCATGCGAAGGAAGAGGAAACGCACGGCGGGATACACATGCCGTTCGGCTCCATCTGGCCGCTCATCACCAGCATCGGCGTCCTCATTGGCGCGATTGGCATCAGCGCGCTGGATTTCGGCAAGGACCCGAAGCTGGCCGTGTGTCTCGTCGGCGCGGCCGTGATGTTCGTCGGCATCTACTTCTGGTCGCTCGAAGGCAACGAAGGCTACCACATTCACCTCGACAAGGACGGCAACGTGATCGGCGAGGACCACCGTTGAAGTACGCGAGACAGGAAGACTTGGAAGACTTGGAAGACATAAAAGACGTGGAAGATTTGGAAGGTAGGGGAGACCGGGAAGAGAGTAAGACGCGGAAGATTCCGAAGTCTTCCGAGTCTCGCGTACTTCCCCGTCTTCCCAGTCTTCCCCGTCTTCCCCGTCTTCCCAGTCTTCCCCGTCTTCCCCGTCTTCCAAGTCTTCCCCGTCTTCCCCGTCTTCCCCGTCTTCCCCCTCTTCCCCCTCTTCCTTCATGAGCGCTCACGCCGCCACTCTCACGATCGATCATCATCACGATCCGACCACCGCAACCGGCATTCCGAACAAGAAGCTCCTGATGTGGGCGTTTCTGGCCTCGGACTGCATGTTCTTTGGCGCGTTGATTTCGACCCACCTGATCTATCGGCTGCATCCGCCCGCCGGCGGATTGGACCCAAAAGTGGTGTTCAGCCCCGAGCTGACGTCGTTCTCCACGTTCATCCTGCTGATGTCATCGCTGATGATGGCGCTGGCGGTCACCGCGATCCAGAAGGGGAATCTCAAGAGCTGCCGTTGGTCGCTGCTCGCCACGATCTACTTCGGGCTGATCTTCCTCGGTTGTCAGGTGTATGAGTTCAACCACTTCGTCTTCGAGAAGAAGATGACGCTCTCGAACAGTCTTCTTGGAACGACCTTCTATACACTCACCGGCACCCATGGTACGCACGTCGCGATTGGGGTGTTGTGGCTCAGCCTCATGTATGTGCGCTCGTTCAAGGTCGCGGAGCGGCCGTCATGGCTGTCGACCCAGCTCCTGCATGCCGTGACGCTGCTCGTCACGTTGGTGTTGTCACTGAAGGTCACCCTCGGGCTGGTGCATGCGCTCCAGACCGAGCCCACGTTCGGGGCGGCGATCGGACATTTCTTCAGCGCGGAGTTCCTCTATGTGGCACTCGCGCTGATCGGGTACGGCGCAATGGTGTGGTTTGCCCGTCCGCGTGGTGCGGTGCAGTTCAGCGAGGCCAACGCGATCGACGTGGAGTCGATGGGCCTCTACTGGCACTTCGTCGACATCGTGTGGATCGTCATCTTCACCGCGGTTTACCTGCTGGAATACATTTAAGGGGCAAAAAGACCAAAGGACCAAGAGACCCAAACACTTCGGCCATGAACTTTTCTGTTTCTCCCTTCTTTCTTCAGTCGTTCCCTTGGTCCCTTGGTCCCTTAGTCCCTTAATCCTTCTCTTCCCATGACCGCTCCCACCACTGGCGCCATCGCGCACGACGCACACGGGCACGACGTGAGCAAGTTCCAGATCTACGTCCAAATCGCGATGCTCCTCGCGGTGATCACGGGCGTCGAAATCGTGGTCGTATACATCCCGTTCGCCCGCTGGATTATTGTCACCACCCTGGTGGTGCTTTCCGCGGTGAAGTTCATGTTCGTCATTTTCTACTTCATGCATCTGCGCTGGGATAAGCCGTTCTGCACGATCCTGTTCTTCATCGGGCTCGTGATGGCCGGCGGCACCGCTGTCGCCCTGCTGCTGCTGTTCAACGCCGAGGCCAGCGTGCCGCTGCCGCAATAAGGGACCAAGGGACCAAAGGACTAAAGGACCAAAGCGAGGAGTCCGTATGAAGGACCGCGAACTCCACCGCTCCGGTCCTTTTGTTTTTCCACCTTCCGTTGGTGTGTTCGATATCACAGCGTGGGTGCGTCCCTTGGTCCCTTGGTCCCTTGGTCCCTTGGTCCCTTGGTCCCTTGGTCCTTTAGTCCTTTAGTCCCTTCCTCCCTTCATGATCGACTGGCGGCATTGGCATAATGAACCGTGGCTGGTGGGCGGGCTAGTCCTGGCCGGCTGGCTCTGGGCGATTCTGGCCGGGCCATTGCGGGCACGACTGGCTCCCGCTGCGCCGTTTCCGCGCGGCCATGCGGTAAAGTTCTACCTCGGGCTGCTGTTTTTCTATCTCGCCGTCGGCTCGCCGCTGGATCAGATCGCGGAACGATTCCTGTTCAGCGCGCACATGCTGCAGCACCAGTTGCTGGTTTATCCGGCGGCGATCCTTTTCCTCCTGGGCCTCCCGGACTGGATGATCGATCCGCTTCTCGGCCAGCCGGCGCTCCGACGGATCGTGCGGCTCCTGACCCACCCCGTGGTCTGCGGGCTGATCTACAGCATTGTCATCAGCGGATGGCACGCCCCCTGGCTTTACGATTGGGCGTTGCGGGTGAAGCTCGTGCACATCATCGAGCATCTGACCTTTTTCGGCGCCGCGCTCTTGTATTGGTGGCCCATGCTCAGCCCGTCGCGCATCTTCCTGCCCATTTCGTGGGCCGCACAGCTGCTCTATATCATTGCGGTCGTCATCGGCATGACTCCCATCTTCGCGTACATCACGTTTACGAGCGGGGTGCTTTATCCAACGTATGAATACGCACCGCGGCTCTGGAGCGAGTTCTCCGCCGCCGACGATCAGCTGCTCGCCGGCGTCATGATGAAGATCATCGGAATGTTCGTCTCGCTCGGCGCCTTCATCCGGGCGTTCTACCGCTGGTATCGGGAAAATAAGTGATCTCCGAAGACGCTGGAAGACGCTGGAAGACGTGGAAGACTTGGAAGACTTGGAAGACTTGGGAGACGTGGGAGACTTGGGAGACCGCCGGAGGCGACGGCTGGCGGGCGCAGCCACGAATGCAGTCGCTCGATTTCTTGCGACCGATTGACCCAGCTCCGCGCGAACCGCTATCGACGAGATCTATGCCGGCACAGGCGCCGGCGCTGTAGTCGTGGTGCCCAGCAGGTCGTCGATCGAATCGCTCTCCGCGCTGATGTCCGCAAACAGCCACGAGGAAAGGTAGCGTTCGCTCGCCGACGGCATGATGGCGACGATCTGCTTGCCCTTGTTTTCGGGACGCTTCGCCAGCTGGATGGCGGCCCATGCAATCGCCCCGGAGGAGATGCCGACCGGAATGCCGTCGAGTTGGTTGATCTGCTTCGAGACCGGGCCGGAATCGGCCTCCTTCACCCGGATCACTTCATCGTACGATTTCGTATTGAGAATCTGCGGCACGAAACCGGCCCCGATTCCCTGCAACTTGTGCGGGCCGGGCTGCCCGCCGGACAACACCGGAGAACTATCCGGTTCAATCGCCACGATCCTCACGCTGGGTTTCCGTGCTTTGAGCACCTCGCCCACGCCGGTGATCGTACCGCCGGTGCCAACGCCGGCGACGACGATGTCCACCTTGCCGTCGGTATCGCGCCAGATTTCCTCCGCGGTCGTCTTGCGATGAATCGCCGGATTGGCCGGGTTCGAAAACTGCTGCAAAATCAGTGCATGCGGAATCTTCGCGGCCAACTCCTCCGCTTTTGCGATCGCGCCCTTCATGCCTTTCGCCCCTTCCGTCAGGACGAGCCGCGCACCCAGAATCTTCAGAATCTTCCGCCGCTCCATCGTCATCGTTTCCGGCATCGTGAGGATGAGCTTGATGCCCTTGGCTGCGGCTACGAAGGCGAGCGCGATGCCCGTGTTGCCGCTGGTCGGCTCAATGAGCACGGTGTTGCTTGTGATCTTTCCTGACTTCAAACCGTCGTCGATCATCGCGAATCCGATGCGGTCCTTGACGCTTGAAAGCGGATTGAAGAATTCGAGTTTGAGCAGAATTTCCGCCTGGGCATTATGCGCCGCTGCGGTCCGGTTCAAACGGACGAGGGGGGTGTTGCCGATGGTTTCGGTGATGTCGTTGTGTATTTTGGCCATGTGGGGAATGAGATTTTTGGAAACCGAGTTCAGCACGACGTGGGGATGAGTGCTGCTTCAAAACGTGGCATAAATCACATCAACCTTCCACCCGTAAGACACGGCCAGAATTGATTTCCGCTGGCGGGCCCTCGAAGGCGTGCCACTTTGGGGGGCGATGACCTGGCAAATCGCGTTCGTCCTCGTGCTCGTGGTGGGCTCGATGGTGAGCTTCATGCGGGAGAAAACCCCGCCGGATATCGTCGCGCTCACGCTTTTCGTGCTCATTGCCGCGACGGGGTTGGTGCCCATGCGTGACGCGTTCGCGGTGTTTTCCAATCCGGCCCCCATCACCGTCGCCGCCATGTTCGTCATGAGCGCGGCGCTCCTGCGCTGCGGCGGCCTGGATTATCTTTCGAGCATGTTCGAGCGGGCCGCGAAACTCCCGTATCCAGTGGTCATCTTCATGCTGGTTGCGCTGGTCGCGTTTGTTTCAGCCTGGATCAACAACACGCCGGTCGTCGTCGTCTTCGTCCCCGTGGTCATGAGCCTCGCCCGGCGCATGGGCCTGCCCGCCTCCAAATTTCTCATCCCGATTTCGTACGCGTCGGTCCTCGGCGGCATCTGCACCCTGATTGGCACGAGCACAAACTTGGTGGTGAACGGACTGCTCGTCGAACGCGGGATCCGCGGCCTCGGCATGTTCGAACTGGCGTGGGTGGGCGTTCCGGCGGCACTCGTAGGCGCAATCTACCTCGCAATAGTGGGTCGTCGCCTTTTGCCCATCCGCGAATCGTTGACCTCGATCCTCACCGAGGACGAACGCCGCGAATACATGACCGAGGCGTTTGTGCCGCCGCTTTCCCCTTTCATCGGGCGCAGTCTCCGCGCGGCCGGACTGGTTAAAGCCCGCGGATTCCGACTCATCGAGGTCGTGAGGGACGGCGTCGCCATCAACGTCGACCCCGCCACCACCACACTCGTCGAAGGCGACCGGCTGGTGCTGGCGTGCCGTCCCTCCGGGATCGCGCACGCCCGCTCCACGCCGGGATTTGATTTCACCGCCGAGGTGGGACTGGAGCAAATCGCTGCACACGAGGGCGTGGTCTTCGAGGGCGCCGTGGCCCCGCACTCGGAAATCGTCGGTCGCACCGTCAGCGAACTGAACTTCCGGCAACGCTATCGCGTGATCGTTCTCGCCATCCACCGCGCCGGCGAAAACGTCCGCGAGAAGCTCGAGACCTTGCCGCTGCGCATGGGCGACATCCTGCTCATGATGGGCACCGAACAGGCGGTGAACGAACTCCGTCGCGGCGCCGACATCATCCTTTTCGATCGGCCGCCGCTTCCGTCCTTTTCTCTGCACAAGCGGCTGCCGCTGATCATCGCCACGATCGCCGCCGTCGTGCTCGGGGAAACGCTCGGCTTGATTCCCATCCATCTCGGTGCGATCGCCGGGGCGGTCTTCCTCTGCGTCACCGGCTGCATCAAGCCCAAGGAAGCTTACACGTCGATTGAATGGAACCTGCTGTTCGTCATCTTCGGCATGCTCGCGCTCGGGGTCGCCATGCAGGAAACCGGCGCCGCCGCCTGGCTGGCCCAGAACGGCGTCGCGGTGGTGGACCATTTCGTGACCGGTCCGCACAAGCCGCTCGTTCTGCTCGCGAGCCTCTATCTCATCACGGTGGTCCTGACGGAGGTGCTTTCCAACAATGCCGTCGCCGCGCTCATCATCCCCATCGCGCTGGGCATCGCCGCCGAAGCCGGGCTCGATGCCCGGCCCTTCATCATCGCGGTGACGGTGGCCGCCAGCGCCGCCTTCGCCACGCCGATCGGGTATCAGACGAACACCTACATTTACGGGATCGGCGGTTACCGGTTCCGGGACTTCGTTGTGATTGGGGTGCCGCTGAATATCCTCGTGTTCATTATCGCCATGCTCGTGGTGCCGCGCATCTGGCCATTCTGAGCGGCTCGCCTCACGGCGGCAAAATTCGCCGGTGGCCCGAAAATGCGTGGGCCGGAAAATCTCCGGAAATCTTCCTGCCCTGCCTTTTCCTGCCTCTGCCTTGGTCGCCCCGTGCAGCGGGCGAAGGCAGTGCCTCGCTAGAACGAAAGCTGCAGCCGCGATACGAACGCCCTCTCGTCATCCCGCCACGCGGCCGCCGCCGGCGCGGCCACGTCGAGCCGGAACGTCGAACGGTAATAATCGATCATCAACCGCAGCGTCTTGCTCCAGTGCCAGTTCAATCCGAGCGCGAACGACGTCACCTCGCTCGCACTCTCCGCCGACGACGCGAAGTTCGGAAACGCGTGATCATCGATGTCCAATCGCGTCACCCGCCCCACCACCTCGAACGCGCCCCAGGTGCCGGCGGCCAGGCTGAAGTTTTCCCGCGGCGTGAGGCCCGCATACGACGAGTCTTCGCCGGTGAGCACATAACCGCCCGTGATCTGCCACCCGTGATGCTTCAACGCCACCGGCCGGGCCTGCGGATTCGCGCGCAGGGTCGACGACGAAACCACATACTCGCTCATGACGCCCACCCGGCCGGCGCGAAGATCGAGATTCGGGGCGATCCGCCACACCGGTCCATCGGCGATCACGCCGGGCACATAGCTGAAATACGATTGCTGGCCCTCGCTCGGATAACCCGGCGGCCGACCCGCTGCGGTGCGATGCCGGCCCCGACTCGCACCAGCGCCGAATGTCAGGCCGCGAAAATCCTCCCCGCCGTTAAAGGGCCGGATCACCAGCCGCCCTGCGGCGTCCTGGCCGTTGTCGAAATCGACGTTGGTGTTGTGCATGCTGTCCGGAACGCCGTTGAACAGTCCGGCCATGTAGCTGACGACACCACCAGCCAGGTCACCGCCGACTTGCAGGCCCACATCACGACCAGGCAGCAGCCGGCTGACCATGGAGCGCTCGGTAAACGCCGTCGCATGCGCCCGCTGGAGCAACTCATGCCCGACCGGCGACTTGAACTTTCCCGCCTTCAACTCGATGGCCGGTGTGAGCCGTGCCGTGATCGCCGCATCCAGAATGTTCACACTGGGACCGCCAAATTCAGTCACGAAGAGGAAACCGTAATCCCGCGCGAGCCGGCCCTCGCTGATTAGACGCGCGCGTCGCAGAACGAGCGAGTCCGCCGCGTGGCCGGAGTCGCCGGCAAAGAACCGCGCGTCAGCCGCGATCAGCCCGCGCAGCTTGATCGCGTTCGCCTCATCGGCGGCCACGATGGCGAAACCCTGGTCGGTCGCCGACACCTTGGTGGCTCCAGCCAGGGCCGCCGGCGTTCGCTCCGCGGCATCCAGCCGCTGGGAAACCGCGCGCAGCTGCGCTTCCAACCAGCGCACCTGCTCGCGCAATGCGGCGAGTTCGGCCCGGTCGAGGTGTTCGGCGGGAGCCGCGGCGGCCCAGCCGCCGATTAGAACCGTAAGGACGCTAAGGCGGAGAATTCTGGGCATGGCAAACGGGATAAACCCGCTGCGACAACCGCTCCGCTGGCACGAAGGGCCGGCCTCAACCGGCGGGCGCGCTAATGTGCACGCGGCCCGCCCGGGACTTCAAACCCTATTCGCCGACGGCGTAACGCAACGCGTATTGCGCGAGATTGTAGTCGGCGACCGTCGCGAGATAATCACGCCGCGCCCGCGCCAACTCCTCTTCCGCCTGCAAGTCCTCGAGCACGGCACCGACGCCCGTCTCACGCCGCTGCCGGGATAGCCGGGCCGTTTGCTCGGTCGCCTCGAGCGTCTTGCGGGCAAGTTCGATCTGCACGGCGAACGAGCGAAGCCGCGCATGTTGCTCGACCACCTGACGCCGGATGAGGTCGCGCACCTTTTCCTGCTCGAATTCGCTCTGGCGTTCGCGGGAGGCGGTCTCGCGCTGGCGATTGTGATCAAAAAGTCCGCCCGGCCCAACGCGCCAGCTGACTCCGAGGCTGTAATCGCCGCTGTAATCGTAATTGCGCGTCAGCGTTGAACCGGCGGGCCCGCCGCCGAGACCGCCGAGCGATGCCTGCGCCCCAATCGTCGGAATGAGCGGTGCGTTCGTCGATGCGCGCCGCGTGGCACGGGCCGCCGCGAGCCGGGCCGCGGCTTCGTCCAGCTCCGGCCGGCTGGCGAGGGCACGCGAGACCAGCGCGCCGAGTTCGTCGCCCGCGGTGACCAGCGACATGGGCGCCAGATCCGCATCGACCGGCGCCAGCTCGACGGCTGGATCCAGCCGGAGAATTTCCGCCAGCCGCGCGGCCGCCACGCGCTGATCCGTGCGAAAGCGTTCGAGCGTGAGCGCGGCGCGCTCATTGGCTGCGCGGACCCGGGCCGCATCGCCCTGGAACGTCAGTCCCGCCTCGGCCGTGGCCGTAATCTGCTCCGTATGACGTCCGGCAATACGCGCGGCTTCCTCGGCGGCAATCACCGCCGCCCGCGCGCGCGCGAGGTCGAAATAAGCGGTGGCGGCGCGAAAGGTGGCCTCGCGCTGCCTCCCGATCAATGCCGCCTCGTTCGAGCGCACGAGCTGCCTCGCGACGAGATTCTGGTAATACGTTTCACCCAGGTCGATCTGCGCATTGATGGTCACCGCCGCCGACAGCGACTGCTTGTCGGCGTTGAACACGGCGCCTTCGACGGCCTGCACGTTGTCGTCGTGCCGTCGCACCACGACCGAGGGCGCGATAAACGGGAAGAACCGCGCACGCGCGGAATCACTGGCCGCGCGCGCCTCGGCGACTTTCTCGCGCGCGATCTGCACGTCGAGATTGTTGGCGCCGGCGAGTCGCAGCGCGGTCGGCAGATCAATCGTGCCGGCCGGCGGTGATTCGGCGGCACCAAGCACCCCCCATGTGCAAAGCAAAGCGAGCGCCGGTTTCCAGCCTGCCGCGAACCACCGGTGGACGAGCCTGGAAGTCATGCGTGGTGCGCGCTTCATCGGGCCTCCACTGCCGTCACCGCCTGCCCTGCAACGAGGGGAACCTTCCCCGGGATGAGCACCCGCGTATTTGCGTCGATGCCCTCGAGAATCTCCACGTTGGTCCCGTCGTTGAAACCGTATTTCACCGGCACGCGCACGGCCTTGCCGTCCACCAGCGTAAACAGGAAACCGGCTGCTTTTTCACGCACCAGTGCCCCCGCCGGGACCAAGGTCACTCCCGTGTGCTGCTCCACGCCGATCTTGATGATGGCATACATGCCCGGCCGCAGCGTGAGGTCGGGGTTCGGAAAATCCGCCTCGACCAGCAGCGAGCGGGTCGCCTCGTCGAAGGCGCCACTGTGCCGGCTGACCTTGCCGCGAAACGTCTGGCCCGGCAGCGCATCCGCCGTCAGCACCACCGGCTGGCCCACCTTCACGCGCGCCGCCTCGATTTCCGGAACCGCCACCCGCGCGCGCACCGTCGAGTAATCCATCAAGGCGACGATCGCCGCCGCGGTGGGATTGGTGCCCGCGGTGGCCGCCGGCACAAAGGCGCCCACATCGACATAGCGGTTGGTCACGATGCCGGCGAAGGGCGCGTTGATCTTGCTGTAGCGAAGCAGCGTTTCGTTCTGGGCCAGCGCGGCCTGCGCCATCGCGAGCCGGGCCTCGGCGGTATCCGTCGCCATCGGGGTGATCAGATCGGGGGCTTTGGCGCGAGCGGAGGCGAGTCGCTGGGATTCGATCTTCGCAATCTTCAGCTCGGCTTCGTGCCCCGCGCGCTCGGCGACCACCTCGGGCATTTCCAGCTCTGCGATCAGCTGGCCGGCCTTGACCGCGTCGCCCTTGTCCACGGTGATCGTCTTCAGATAGCCGGCCACTTTGGCGTGCAAGGTCACCTGCTGGTTCGCGCGGAGTGTTCCGGGCAGTGTAACAAAACGGTGGAGATCGCCGCGGCGCGGCGTGACGACGGTCGCTTCGGTTGCAGGCTGCGCCAGCAGGAGGGCCGGGGTGAAAATCGCCGCGCTGAGCGTGAGGAGACGGAGGGAGGACATGGCGGGGTTCAGGGCGGGCAATTTCAAACGGAACGGGTTTGTTTATAATGTTCGCTGAGCGGATCGTCGGGATCGAGCGATGGCGAACGAACCTTGCGACTGGTCAGGATGGCAAAAAAGCTGGGCAGAATAAACAGCGTGGCCACCGTCGCCAGCGCCAGGCCGCCCACCACCGAACGGCCCAGCGGGGCGGTCTGGTCGCCACCCTCACCCAAGCCCAGCGCCAGGGGGAGCATGCCCGCGATCATCGCGAAGCTCGTCATCAGGATGGGCCGCAGCCGGGTGCGGCCGCCTTCGATCGCCGCGGCCATGGGGTCCGCGCTGGCGACGCGCGCCTTTTCCGCGAAGGTGACGAGCAGGATCGCATTCGCCACCGCGACGCCCACCGCCATGATCGCGCCCATCGCCGACTGGATGTTCAGCGTCGTGTGCGTCAGCCACAGCGTGACGACGACACCGACCAGCACCGCCGGAACGGTTGAGATGACCGCAAGCGCGAGCCGGACCGACTGGAAGTTCGCAATCAGCAGCAGAAAAATGACGATGACCGCGATTATCAGACCGGAGCGGAAACCGCCGAGCAATTGCTCGAGCGGAATCACCTGGCCGCGAAAATCGACCTTCGTGCGCGTCTCGGGCAGTGGGCCGGCCTCGCCGATCGCCTTGCGAATCGCGCGGCTGGCCGTGCCAAGGTCGGCTCCGTGGATGTTCGCCGTGATGCTGACGAGTCGCGCGAGATTGTAGCGTTCGTACGTGCCTACGGCGGTGCCCGGCGCGAGCGTCGCGATGTTCCGCAGGAGGACGGACTGACCGCCGCTCGCCGTGACCGGGACATTGCCCAGATCCTCGAGCGACGTGGTCTTCGCCTCGGGAATCTGCACCTGAAGATTAAAGCTGATGCCCGTCGCGGGATCGGCCCAAAAGATCGGGGTCGTGAACCGGCTGGAGGTTGTCGCCGCAACGAGTGAACGCGTGACATCCGACATCTGCACGCCGAGGAGACCGGCGCGTTCCCGGTCCACATTGACCGAGACACTCGGGTAATCGAGGGTCTGCGCAATCTGGATGTCGCGCAGATACGGAATCGCCTTCAGCCGCTCAATGATCTTGTCGGCGTAAGCTTTGCTCACGGGCAGGGGCGATCCGCTGACGGCGATCTCGATCGGCGTCGACGAGCCGAAGCTCATGACGCGCGAAACAATATCCTGCGGCTCGAACGAGAAACGCACATCGGGCAATTCGCGGGCAAAGACTCCGCGGAGCTTTTCCTTGAAATCCTCGACGCGAATGCCGGTGTTGGGCTTGAACTCCACCGCGAGCCAGCCTTCCTCGGGGCCGCCGTTCCAGAGGTGAACCAGATTCACCGGGAAGCTGGAATTATGCACGCCCACCATGCCGATGGTGACCTCGATCTTGTCCGCACCGCCCGCTTCGCGCGCGATGATTTCGAGCACCTTCTTCGCGAGACCCTCCGTGATGTCGACGCGCGTTCCGCTGGGCGCCCGCAGGCGCAGCGCGAACTGGCCATTGTCGGTCTTGGGAAAAATCTCCGTGCCGAGTCGGCCGCCGATCGTCCAGATCACCGCACCGCACACCACAAGATAGAGGAGCACCAGCGGCCAGCGCAGGGCCACGATGCCACGCAGCACCCTGCCGTAGCCGCGCTGCATCTTCGCAAAATAGGACGCGTCGTGCACCACCCCGGCATGGCCGCGCAGGAACCAGACGGACAGGATGGGCACCAGCGTGCTGGAGAGCAGGTACGAGGCGATCATCGCAAAGCCGACCGCCAGCGCCATCGGAACGAAGAGCGCCTTCGCCGCACCGACCATGAAGAACGCCGGAATGAACACGGCCAGTATACAAAGCATGGCGAGCAAACGCGGCAGGGCCGTCTCCCGCGTCCCGTCGAGCGCGGCGCGCGACACCGACGAGCCACGCGCGATATGCGCATGGATATTTTCCACCGCGACCGTCGATTCATCGACCAGGATGCCGATGGCAAGCGCCAGCCCGCCGAGGGTCATGAGGTGAATCGTTTCGCCGGAAATCCACAAAGCGAATACCGCGGCCAGCAGTGAAAGCGGGATGTTGATCACCACCACAAACGCGCTGCGCCAGTCGCGCAGGAACAACAGGACCATCAGTCCGGTGAGGATCGCCCCAAAGCCGCCTTCCTTGAGCACATCGCGAATCGAGCGGTTGACCACCGGTGATTGATCGAAGACGTAACTGACCTTGATGTCGTCCGGCAGGATTTTCTGAAATTCGGGGATGTTCTTCTTGACGAGGTCGACGACGGCGAGCGTCGACGCATCGCCGCGCTTGGTGACGGGCAGATAGACGGTGCGGAGGCCGTTCGCGAGCGCATGCCCGGTCGTGATGTCGGCGGCATCCTCGATCGTGGCGACATCGCGCACGAACACCGCGCCCTGCTCGTTCCGGCGCAGCGGCACCGCCTCGAGATCCTTGGGGTTCTTCACGATCGCGTTCATTTCCACGATCGGATACTTGTCGCCCAGGTTGATGTTGCCCGAGGGACTGATCGTGTTCGCCTCGCTGAGCGCCTTGACGATTTCGTCGGGCGAGAGTCCGTAGGCCCGCATCCGCTCGGGATTCACATTGACGATGATGCCGCGGGAACTGCCCCCGAAGGGCGGCGGCGCCGAGACGCCCGGGAGCGTCGCAAAGGCGGGTCGCACGCGATTCAGCGCCTGATCCTGCATCTCGCTGAGCGTGCGGTTGGGATTGTTGGTGGAGAAAACGAGATAACCAACGGCCACGCTGCCGGCGTCGAAACGCATGATGAACGGTGCCGCCGTGTTGGCCGGCATGAAGGCGCGCGCCCGATTCACCTGCGCGACTGTCTCCGACATGGCCTGCGACATGTCGGTGCCCGGGTGGAATTGCAGCTTCATGATCGAAGCCCCCTGGATCGATTTCGACTCCACGTGTTCGATGCCCGAAATGTAGAGGAAGTGGTACTCGTACCGGTAGGTCAGGTAGCCCTCCATCTGCGCCGGATCCATGCCGCCGTAAGGCTGCGCGACGTAAATCGTCGGAATACCGAGCGGCGGGAAGATGTCGCGCGACATCCGCTGGATGGCGAGCGTCGCCGCCAGCGCAACTGCGATCACCAGGACCACTACCGTGAAAGGGCGACGCAGGGCTACTTGAAGGAAATTCATGCAGGGGAACGCGAGAAAGGTGGGCGCTCGCAACGACGAACGGGGCGACGATTCGTTACAGATAAAATGTTGATGACAACAAATTCTTTCCGAACGCGCCAAGAATTCCGCAGGGATGATCCTTGCATTACGGTCACCGTAAACTAAATCCGGAAAGCGTGCCCCACTCCCCGCTCGACCGTGAAATCCTGCGCCCCTTGTGGAAGGTCCACATCCTGTTTCACGCGCAGGAGGGTCCCATTGTCGGCCATTGGATGCTGGAGGAACTGCGCGAGCATGGCTATCGCGTGAGTCCGGGCACGCTCTACCCGCTGCTTGCCCGGATGGAAGAGCTCGGGTGGCTCGTGCGCGTGGGCAAGCCGGCCCGACGCGGCACGAAAGCCGCCCAGCCGTATCGCGCCACCGCCGCCGGCCGCCGCATCCTTCGGGAAACCGAGGCGCGTTTGAGGGAACTCGTGTCAGAGATCCACCCGAAGAAGTTTACGTAATCTCGGGCCGGCGGCGCTGAAGCGCGCCGACTGGCTTCCGGCGCGTGGGGATCGCTCCCGTCCCGTCGAACTCGTGGCGGCGAGCGCCGGCAAGTGGATGCCTGAAAGCGTTCCCCGCAGTGGCGTCGCGTTAATCACCATCGGCCGTGGAGCGCGAGCGAGTGGATGCCTGCTGCTCCTAACCGGGAAATTTCGCACCCTGTGCGCGCGTTCTCGCCCGTAGCGCCAGTCTCCGACTGGCGGAACGCCGGTCAAAGACCGGCGCCACTCCGGCGGCTGCCCCAGCGGGTGGGATGTACTCATAGGAGCTGTGAATTTTCCGGGCTAAACCGTGACCCGCAATCCATCGTAGGCCGGCTCCACCCCCCGCGGCAGCGCTGCCGCCAGCGCGCTGTGTTCACTCACGTGCGTCAAATGCGTGAGCCACGTCCGCGCTGCGCCGATCTCACCCGCGACCGTAATTGCCTCCTGGATACTCATGTGCGATGGGTGCGGGTGCGGACGCAGCCCGTCCAGCACCACCACATCCGCCCCGCGGGCAAGCGCCACCGCTTCGGGCGGGACGCGTTTGCAGTCCGTGAAATAGGCGAACCTTTTTCCGCTGGAGCGCTCGGTGAAAACCAGCCCGAGCGTATTCACTCCGCCATGCGGCAGCAGCGTGGACTCGATCTTCCCCTGCGGCATTTCGAGCGCTTCCGGCATCATCTCGAGCTTGAACGCCGCGTACCCCTTCGCAATCGGGCGTTCGGACATCGCGTACGGATACATCGCGAGGACGCGACCCATCCCCTCATCCGTCGAATAAACGGTCAGGGCGGTTCCGTCGTGCAGGTCACAAAATCGCCGCAGGTCGTCCATGCCGGCAATGTGATCCGCGTGCCCGTGCGTGAGGATGAAAAAATCAAGCTGGTCAATCTTCTCCCGGAGACATTGCAGCCGAAACTCGGGCGCAGCGTCCACCTGCACGTGCAATCCGTCCATCACGACGTGCACCGACGCGCGCGTCCGCTGGTTCCGCGGATCCGGCGAAGTGCACACGGCGCAGCCGCACGCGATCATCGGCACACCTTGCGATGTACCCGTGCCGAGAAAGATGACCTCCATGTCACGAGTGTCCGGAGCCGCCACGCGCTGGCAAGCGAGGCTTTGGAGGGCAGGCCGTGCTCAGCGCTTCACGCCATGGGCAGCGCGGGATGGTGGCATCTACCAGGCCGAGTGCCGGATGGCCCGCTGTGCTATTGCGCCAGCGAGTGGATGCTCGGTGTTGCGTCCGTCCGGCGTGGCATGGGCGTCCCGCCCATGAAGGTCGGTCCTTAAATCAGTAGGGTGGGTCCGCCCCGCAATCCGACGGAACGCCCCGATGGTCTGATCGATGGCATTTCATGGGCGGGACGCCCATGCCACGCCAGGCCCCGCTGCACGCGGAAAAGCGGCGATACGCTGCCCTGACGAGCCCGCGCGCCCGGCAGGCACCCGCCGAGCAGCCTCCCGGCCGCCTAACGCTCCGCCAGCCAGGCGAGCGCGCGCGGAATGACATTCTCCAGCCCCGGCGTATCCTCGGAATGGGGACTCAATGTGAGCACGCGACCCTGGCCGAAAGTCCCAAACACGATCGCGGGCGACGACACCATGACGCCTTGCGGGCTGCCGTTCTCCGCCACCTCCGAGCGAAAAACCGCCGCCGTCTCGTAGGGCGGCAGACCGGCGCGCCCCAGCGGCTGAATGATCGGCCCGTTCGCGTAACGGATCGTGAACGTCTCACTGACGGGACCAAAAATCCCGCGTCCCTCGTCGGTCAGTTCGATCCGCACCATCGCGCGACCGCGTTTCCATTTACCGGATACGGTCTTCGCGTTGAGCAGCCCCAGGCTCCAGTCGAATCCGGCACACGCGAGATACGCTCCCGCGCAGACACCGAGATATCCCCCGCCGCGTCGGACGAACTCCTGCACGTTGCGCCGGCCCGCTTCGCCGATGGCCTTCGATTGGGCGCGGCCGCTGCCGCCTGAAAACACGATGATATCGAACTCGGCGAGGTCTCGCGTTCCCACCTCCGCGGGCTTGAGCGCGGTGACGGTGGCCTGCGGGAGCTGCCGGGCCCGCGCGGATACGTTCTTTATCCCGCTCTCGCCCGAACCGGGACCATCAAAGATCGCAATCTTCAACGGCCGGATTGCACCTGGCGGCGAAAAGAGGTTCGGCCGATTCGGGGCAGCATCTCCGGCCGCCCTCAGCGACGTGAACGCGATGGCGAGGAGCGCAACAACTCGAATGGCGTTGAGTGGCATACGACAAAAAAAGCGCGCCGCTTTCGCGACGCGCTTCTGAAAACGAGAACTGAATGCCGGCAGACCGGTATCAGTTCTGTGGGGACGAGCTTAGTAGTCCATGCCGCCGCCGCCCGGAGGATGCGCGGGAGCCGCATCCTTCTTCTCCGGGATCTCGGTGATCATGCACTCGGTCGTCAGCAGCA
>JBBRCR010000050.1:0-27195 GCA_038204695.1 Opitutales bacterium
TTAATCGATGCGTTTCTTGACTCGCCCCATTAACTTGTTCCGACCCGCAACCGCACGACCATGAAACGGCGCTACGGGGTCGCAACGGGCCGTAAACCCGTTTCAAAACTGCGACTCGCGTTTCACGGCAGACACAGATTGTCGCGGCCATCTGTGTCCGCCGCCCTACTTGAGTCGCAGATTTAGAGCGGGTTTGCCGGGTCGATGCGGCCCCTTTGCGCCGCTTGGTTGGCTTGTTGTTCCCGGCGGAACAAAAAGAAGCTGGGTGCGAGCCGGCGGTCGGTGACCGCCTGGACGGTGCACCCAGCAAAAAAGTTTTTTTACCTGCGGTTTGTATAATCGTCGGCACCACGGTTTGCGTGCCCGTCCCGGGCATCGCTCCAGCATTTGTCGCCGGAGGATGGAGCGACAGCGAACGACGCTCCGGTTGCCAGGACTGTCACTATAGTAGATAACGGATTGTTGGACGACCATATAGATCGGTGCTCGCTAATCATGAGCACTATAATCAGTATGCCGCATGGATTACCAGCCCTCGGATATCAATCAGTGCGGCCACTTCGACGGGGAATTTTTCCGTCCGGCTTTGACCCTCTTGCACGACTATTGCCGGGCGGAATTGACCGACACCGTCCTGCCGGACGCGCGGTTCATCCGCCTCGGATTGCGCCGCTGCCTCGATCACTACGACAGCGGCCGCGATTTCCTGCAGGAGCTGGCTGATCTGGGCACGCCGCTCGCTCGCACCACCTTTTTCGATTCGCTGCACCAGCCACGCCGTCTGGCGATCGTGGCGGAAGTCGCGGCGCGCTTGAGCGCCCATGCGGCCGGGGAGTTGGCCGCGGTGGACTGGCTGGGCAGCGTGGCGGAACTGGCCGACCGGGAAGTCTGGGCGGTCGACGGACACCAGTTCGAACAGGCCTGCCATGCCTTGCGCGATGCCAAGCATGCGCGCGTGCCGCCGGGCTGCCTCTTCGCGTTGGACCTGCATCAAGGGCTGGTGCACGCCTTGGACGCTCATCAGGGCGACGGCCGGCGCACGCATGAGATGAAGGCTTTTCGGGCCTGTCTGCCGGCCCATCTCGCGCGCAAGCACCGGCCGCGCCGGCCCATTATTGTCGGCGACATGGCCTATATCGACAATTCCTTCTGGACCCGGCTGCGGCTGGCCGACGCCAACAGCGCGGTGCTGATCACCCGACAGAAGGACGGGATGAAACCCGTGAGTTACGGTTCGCTCCCTTTTGACCGGGCCGATCCGTTGAATGCAGGCGTGCTCGATTACGAAATGGTGGGCTTCGACAATGCCCTGAACATGTGGCGCGTGACCTACAAGGATCTGGAAACCGGCGCCGAGATTGTCTTTCTGACCACCGACGGCACCCTGCTGCCGGGCGTCGTGGCCCTGCTCTATCGGCTCCGCTGGAAAATCGAAAAAACCTTCAACACCTTCAAAACCAAATTACACCTGACCAAGGCCTGGGCCAACGGGAACATCGCCCAGGA
Source organism: Opitutales bacterium (assembly GCA_038204695.1). Lineage (GTDB taxonomy): Bacteria > Verrucomicrobiota > Verrucomicrobiia > Opitutales > Opitutaceae > ER46. Next base: position 1,507 of record JBBRCR010000050.1, read on the forward strand.
AATCCAGGCCCACTTCAGTGCCCTGACGCACAATCTACTCGCCCTGCTGCTCCAGCGCCTCGACGCCGACCATGACATCACCGAGCAAAAACTGGCCGACCGCCAGGAAGCGGCCGCTGACGTCCGCACGGCCCGCGGCATCCCCCATCATCCCTTTTATTTCATCGCCAAACTTGCCCTGCAATTGAGCTGCCAGTTCATCCGTCTCGTTCGAAACCTCCTGCGCCGTCCCTTGCCTTGGCATCAGGCTTTGCCCCTGTTTAAGCTGCGCTTGGCCGCGTATATATAACGCACCCACCGGGACACCGATGCAACCACCCAATGCAATCTTCCGCGCCGAAACGCCGATGGATGCGGCGAACGCGTCATGCGCGATTCCGGGGCCTTCGGGCTGCCACCATCACGTCAGTCTAACTCGGATACCGGACACAGATGGGCCGATCCGAGAGGGCCGTAAAACGTTAACTGAAACGAGCCACATTGACGCGAACGGCCGCCGGCGTGCCCATATTGAGTTGTTCAGCGATCCAGCGGTGCGGAACGGCCACGGTGCGCCGGAGAGTACGAGCCACGTGGATTTTCGAGCGGGCGAAATTTAGCGTTTTACGGCTGACCCCCTGCTATGGGCCGCATATGTGGTGGCATGGTCAGGCGTGCACCGAAACGCCGAGCAGCTCCCAACGGGGAATCGTGCCCTCGGCAAATTCCGTGCGGCGTGAGGAAATCCAGAGGTTGAGCGTCTCCTCGGCGCGTTGCTCGGCGTCCCCTTCGATTCCCGAACAGGCCGCCGCGGGTGCCGCGTTGAAACGGCCTGGATCGCGGCTCAAATCCTCAACTTTCGCCGTGCCGTTGAGACTTACGATTACCACGCCGCTAATTGCGCCTTTTTCGGCCCGGTCCCACGTGACCCGATAGCGGGCTTCGATTCGCGCACCGTCCACCTCACCTGGCAGGCACGCCACTTCTGCTCCGAACGGTGGGTTTTGCAGGTAGCGAATGACCGCATCGACAAAAGGATGACCGATACCAAAGAGCTCGGAACCCTTCTTGCGCATCGCGAGCGCGCGGTCGAAGGTCACGTTGTCATAGCGCGCGCCAACATTGGCGGAATTTTTCAGGTTCTCGGGCGTGATGATCTGCCACATTTCTCCGTTGGGGACAGCTCCTCCGCCCAAGCGCACCACCGCCTCGCGACACCATTCGCCGAGTTGCTTGAGATGAAACTGTCCGGAGATGCGGCGATACTGCTCCAGATTGAAGCTCGTGAGGTCCTGCGACAGGTCTTGCAGAGCTGACCGCGCTTTCTGCGCCATCAGCATCATGCGGTCGAGCTCGCGGCTGGTCCGGTTGTAGTCGCGATCGATCAACGCCTGTTTGAACAATTGTTGGTAGTTGGGCGTGGAGCCGAGAAAGCCGAGGATGTCGCTGCGGAAGTCCTCCAGCGGCTCGCCCGTCTCCGGATCGGTCTTGCCGATTGCCTTGGCGATTTGCTCCAGCTTGTTCCAAAGGAGGGTGTAGATATTTTCCTCGACCGTGTCCTTCGCGACGAGGTTGTAGACCTGCGACACTTCCTTCTGGCCGAAGCGATGGATGCGACCGATGCGTTGCTCGACCGCCATGGGGTTCCACGGCAAGTCGTAGTTGAAAAGCACCCGCGCGATCTGGAGGTTGATTCCTTCTCCACCTGCGGAAGTGGAAATGAGGATACGGGCACCGTTTTCAGCCCAAAAGGCCTCGGCGGCGGCGATCTTATCCTCCAGCGGTCCGCCTTTGATGCTGACGACTTGGTCAGGGCCCACGACACGGCCCAACTCGGCTTTTAGGAATTCCAGCGTCTCGCGATACTGCGTAAAAATGACGAAGCGTTCGGCGGGATTCTCGTGGCGCAGTTTCCCGATAATGGTTTCGAGACGCTCGAACTTCCGATCCACGCCCTCGGGCACGATTCGAAGCAACTCGCGGACCTTGGCTGTTTCGTCCGGGATTTCAGCGTCGGCGTATATTCCGTCGTCGCCTTCCTCATCGGAATCGAGGGACCAGTTGGTCTCATCATCGGCCTCGATCAATTTTTTGAGCGTGCGCTCGCGGACTTGGGCGATGCAGGTGTCGGCCTGTGCATCGGTCGTGGGCGACGGTATCAGGGCGTAGATTTCCTTGGCCAACGCGCGCATCTCGTCCTGCAACCGCAACACGCGGTCTGACAATTCGTGGGTCGGAGCGGTTTTCCGCATTCTTTCCAAGTTGATCTGCTGGCGCACGAGCAGCACCAGCAACCGGCGGCGGAGGGCCTGGCGGATGGCGCGCGGGCTGGACGACATCATTTTTTGAAACGCCACCATGACGAAGCCGATCGCGCGCTGGTCGCGAGAGGGCCGCCCCGCCCCACCACTGACGCCGACACCGGCGGCGCTGTAGCCATCCTTCAAGTAATTCGTGAGCTTCTCGTAGAAACGCTGTTCACGAAGGGCCGGCTCGAAGCGCTCGGTGGTAACCTGCCGGCGGACGAACAGCGGGCGGCCATCGGCATCGGTGACCTCGCGCTTGGTGCGGCGGATGATGACCCGATTGAGCAGCCCGCGATGGTTTTCCAGCGCCTCGGGCGAGTCGAAGAGCTGATCGTCGAGCAGATGTATGAGCGACCAAAATTGAAACGCGTCGCCTTGGTGTGGGGTGGCGGAAAGAAAAATCAGATCGCGAGTGTGACCGCGCATCGCCTCGGCGAGCTTGTAGTTGAGGGTGGCTTGGACCTTTGACCCGTAGCGCAGGCGGGTGAGATGGTGAGCCTCGTCGAAAACAATCAGATCCCACTTGGGCGCAGCGAGCAGGCGATCCATGCGCTGCGGGCGCTTGAGCGTATCAATGGAGGCGATGACGCGGTGATGGTTTTCCCACGACGTGGGCGCGTAGTCCTGGAAATCGATGCCGAGGATTTCGAACTCGAGCCGGAAGCATTCCCGCAGCTCGCGCTGCCAATTCTTGACGAGGCCGGCCGGCGTAATGACGAGCACGCGGCGGGCCTCGCCCCGGGTGATCAGCTCGCGGATGGCCATGCCAGTCTCGATCGTTTTGCCAAGGCCTACGTCGTCGGCCACCAACACGCGCCGCCGCTGCATTTTCACCAAATCGTGGGTGAGTAAAATCTGATGCGGTAGAAGTGCGGTGCGAGCGTTGGACAACTCGCCGCCAGAGTTGCCGAGCGCAAATTGCCAGGCGAGCTGACGGAGAAGAAAATCGCGGGGGTCGTCATAGTGGCCGGCGCGAAGGCGATCCCAAGGCGAGGAAGCGCGCTCCAGTTTGGCAATGGGCAGGGTTTCAAGCCGCCGGCCGCCCTGGCTGTCGAATACGACGTCGGCAATGACGAGACCGCCGGTTTGCTGCACGCGCAGCACTTCGCCGACGCCGCTCGCGTAGCGGCCCACGATGCGGACGCGGTCGCCGACACGAAGCTCGGGTGTGGCCGTATCCACAATAGTCATGATAGATTCTCCCCAAAATGGTAGCCGAAGACTTTTCCAGGAATCACTTCATGAGGACTGGGATTGTGGCCAAAGAGCCGCCAAAGCGGCACCAAGTCCTGGGGCGTGTGGCGAGAGCTGAGAGTATTTTCGCCCCCGAGCACGAGCGGATATGTGACGGGAACTTGAATGTCAGCGAGGGTGCCTATCTCGACCGCCACATGTTTGAGACGACGCTTGTAGTCTTGCGCCAAGGCGTGTTCTCGAGGTGTGCCGCGCTTGTCCGTGCAGTTGAGGGCAATCAACAATTCATCGAGGCCGGTAACGCAAAGTCGGGCGCGTGGTGCAAAGGGGAACGGGTCCTGCTCGATCTCGCGCAGAAAATCGAGAAAGCCGATCTGCACCGGTGCGGTTGGCACGGAACCGCCATACAGGTCGAGCGCTTGACGCGGAATAACGAGGTAGCCGGACATGGATCAAGCCTTGGGTTCGGTGGGGCTAAGCAGCGACGTGAGCTGCACGTCCGAGTAGAAGCCCAGCAACAGGTCGCAGGGCTTCGCCCATCGGTTGGGGTCGCGGCCCTTGAGCCATTCCAGGGCGGCGCGGAGGGGACCGCGTTGAGCATCGAAGAAGACGACGAGCGGATCCAGACGCTCTCCAGCTTCAGCACTCGCGAGCAATAAGTGGAGCACGTCAACCAACGGAGGACCGATCACGATGCTCTTCTCGCCACCGATGATACCCAAGTCGAGTTGCTCAATCGTCGGGGGAGCTTTCATCAATCCCTCCCGTAACCCGCTGAGCCGCTCGGCAGGCGTGAGAATAGCCCATGAGCGGCTTCCTTTTGCCCGTTTCTTATGTAGCAACGGCGGCTTGTGGTTAGTGAGATCGCTGACTTCAAAAACTCCGCGGGTCATCTTGCTAAGAGAGTCGATGGTGATCTCGCGTTTGTCTGCAAGCGCCAGAAGCCATACCTGCGTGATTGCGTCGGCCGACTCCAACTCGCTCGGCAACGGGTGCTCGCTGCTGGCAATATGCTCAACCATGAGTCGAATGTCCTGAAGCGCTGCACGGAGCGGTAGCGGTTCACCCTGCCAATCAACCACTGCGCCGTAATGCTGCGAATATACTTCAAGGCACTTGCCGATTAGAACCATGCGAACGTCGGGCGCTGGTAGAGCGGTCCGGCGGTAGCGACTAGACGAACACGTGGACGGCAAACAGCGACGATGGAAGCGCGTTTTTTGGCGCGACGAATGGCCCGCGCTCTCCACGACGACAAAAGCATTGGCGGGTGTAGGGGCGTTGCTCGCCGACGCCCGGTTTGTTCTTTCGAATGCTCGTGCGGGCGTCGGCAACCGACGCCCCTACCAAAACAGAATCGGATTTCCGATGTCGTGTATAGTCGCCGCGCCGCTGCGCCAAAATCGGCATGCCGGCGAGCGGCAGCCCTACAGATGCGCAAAAGCTGAGCTGCACCGCGCGTCCGCTTATCGTCTAATTTGGAAGTGCTCATGGCCAAATCGCCTGAACGTCTGCAGGTTTGTAGACGATGAAGCCTTGCGCGGCGTCGAAGGCACGGTCGGCGGTGGCGATTTCACCGATGCCGAGCCGACGGGCGACGGCGAGGTTAAGCGAGTCGATCGTGAGCAGGCCGAACTGCTGCTGGAATTCCAGCGCCAGGACAAAGTCTTCGGACAGGACCGGTTCGACAAACAGACCACCGCCCAGTAGGTCGCGCACTTCCCCGGCATAGCCCGAGAGCTGCCGAATCAACTCCCTCCGCTCGGACAATGCACGGGCCGGATTGGACCCGACCAAACCTTTCGCTTTGGCCTCTTCCATCATACGCCGATGGCAGAATTCAGCGACAATGGTAGTGGTGATTGTCCCCTCGACCGCGCCGACGTTGCAGCGTGAGAGCAGCCCAAGACATTGACGGGATGAGCGGCGGATGCCGTAGATGAGCACGTTGGAGTCGATGAGGACACGCGTGCCGTTGCGGATGTCGTCGATGTTCATTGGTCGAAAAAATCCGCCTCCATCACCTCGCGAAACTGTTCGTCGCTCACCTTGAATGGCTCACGCTCCAGCAGGCGCGCGAGGCCGGACTTGCGCTGACGGCGCAAATAGATGGTGACCGCGTCCTGAACGAGTTCCCCGACCGGCCGGCGCTCGCGGGCGGCGGCCAGCTTGAGCTGCTGGTAGACTTCTTCTTCAATTTGTGTACCGACTTTGATTTTACTCATGGCGATGATAGTTAAATGCGGTTGAGGAGAACCCACGGAACGAGCACCTCCATCAAGGAGAAGCCGCCGTGCTGATAGAGGCGCCGGGAGCCGGTGCCCTTGGGGCGGGTCTTGAGCCTCCCGCGCAGCATGGCGAGCCGCTGTGCAGGAAAACGTTGGAGATCCTGATTGGGTGGCGGATACGGCGCCTGGTCTTCGAAAACGCAGTGCCGTTGCTCGCCAAGCTCGCTCATGGCCGTGGATTCACGCGCACTTTCAGAGGTGCCACCGAAAAAAATATAGCCGTGGTCGCTCGTAATCAGGATTGGGATGCCGGGCGGGATCGCCTGCACGGTATATTTCCAAAGCGTGGCGACGTGTTCACTAAATTGTGGGAAGAGTTGGGTGTCGAAGCGCGCTTCGTCGTCTTTGAACAGACGGTCGGGATAGGTGGACCACAGTAACAAGGACTTGCCCGTGGGCAATGCCACGCGGGGATTGAGGCTATCGAGGTAAGCGGCGTGAATCCCGCGCGAAGTAAGCGCGCGCAATGACGGCAACTGGCTGGGGCCGGTGCCGTAGGCGGCATCGGGGCCGATGATACGCTGGGAGACGAAGTCGATGGTTTCGGTAGATAGAGCAGTGGCGATGGCGCGCGCATCGTCCACGCGGAACCCGGTCTTGGCGGCGAGATCGAGCAGCAAGGGCAATTCGCGTAATGAAAGGCCGTCGAATACCACCACGGCGCGCGAGACGGGCTGGGCCGATGCCGGCAGTGCATCCAAGCCGAGGAAAGCGCGAGGAGTGGGCGCCTGCGTGGATGCGGCGGCAAGTTCGTCCCAAAGGCGCGGCGCACCAACCGAGATAATTTCTTCCGCGCGAGCGACAGATGCCTCGCCCCGGCGAAGGTATTCCTCGCGCGACAGGGCGTTGAATCGTTCAAGCGACCATACCGATTGAGTCAGCCAGTCAGCCACGGCCGGCAGGCGGGCGCCGGCGGAGAGCAGCAAACTGGCTGGGAAATCGATGAGTGAGGACATGGGAAAATCAGCCGGCCAGGATAAGTGTGACCTTGGCATAGCCCGGCGTGAAGTCGGGCAAGCGCTCCATCATTTCTTCCACGGCGGCCTTGGTCAGTGGACCGGAAAATTCCAATGTGACTTCCCCATAGAAGTTGCCCGTGCCAGTCAGTGAACCGCGCACGAAGCTGGGCAAGGTGGACATCTCGGCGCTGCGGGCCTCGAAATTCATGGCAATCCGAAGGCGCACCATGGCGCGCCCGTTGGCCTGATCGAGGCGAGAGGCAACTTCCTGTCGCAAGAGTTGGCGGGAATCGCATATGCTGGTGGAAACCTGCTCGTCGGCAGCGCCGACGAAGAGCGAGCCGTCCAAAATGGTGCCGCCCGCACCTGTGCCTAAGGGCGACGTTGTGGGGGCGGTGGCCCCGCTACCCGCACCTGCGGGGACAGGACGCAAAACCGGCGCGGCGTGGCGGGCAGTCGGCGCCGCCAGGGCCGCCTCCATCAACTCGTGGGAGCTCAGCGTAACCGGGCCGCCGGCGCGCTGCGTGCCTGAAGGATGCGCGAGATTGAAGACACCATCGATGACGAGGCTTTCGATGGCTCGCTGAAACTCGTTGGCGTAAACGATGACGGGAAATCCCAAAGTGTTGCGATAGTCCGCCTCGAGCGCGGAAATTTTTCGGCCAAAAAGTTCGGCGGCGCGATTTTGAATATGCTCGGCGATATAGGCGCTGGGGAATAGATTGCGCGCGAGATGGAGCAGCACCGCGTCCTTCGACAGCGGCTGCACCGGTTCCAAGGTGTATTCGCCCTCCGCGGCGGTGGCGCCGGTGCGATGAACCTGCACATAGGCGAAATTGACCTTCTTAATGGCATCAATGACGTCGGACTTCCTGTCGCCGGCGATCTTCGTGAACTCCTTTAGTTTTTCTGGATCGTTTGCGGCGCCGGGCGCGAGAACCTCGGCGGCGATGGATTTGCGCGCCCACGCGATGATGTCCTTATTGGTGCGAAGATTCTCCTTGTCGGCGCGAGGTTCGAGAAGGACGACGGTGTTGCGACGTTTGAGTCCAAAATAAAGGGCGTGGCGTTCGTCTGCGGTCAGGCGACGAAGGGAAATAACAAAGCGAAGACCGTCCGTCTGAAGTGAATCGAGCCGGCTGCGGACGAGGTCGACCTCACTAAAGATAACAGCGTCCGACTCCTTGAATATCTCGGTGCGCCACCATTGGCAGATGCGGTCCCACGCCTCGTTCTCCTGGACGGAAAGACTGCGCAGCTCAACCTTGGCGTGCGCATTTTCGCGGGTGTCGAAAAATACGTTTTGATCGCGGCGGTGGAAATAGGACGCGAACTTCGTAAAACCATCGAGGGTCTGTTTGAACTGGTTGTAGTCTGCTGCGGGATCGATCGACTGGCGGGCGAGTTCGTCGTCGGAAATGCCGGGATTTTTGGAAGGGGCCAAGCTCGCGAGCAGCGTCGCCGATGCGATGCGGTCGGCGAACGGCAACTTGGCCAGCTCACGAAGATTGGACTCGGCGCAAGTGATGAGGTTTTGCGAAGGCTCAAGGTCGGCGAGCCACGTGCGAAGCTCGGCGTCGGAGATTGCGACGTCGGCAAGCGTGATAAGATTCGTCTGCGAGCCGCGGAGGCGGACCAACGCGGCGAGGAAACCGAGGGCGCCACGAGTGCCCTGAAATCCTCCCCGGCTCTGAGGGATGCGCTGGAGCACAATCTCCAGCAGCTCGGGGGAGAACGGGTAATTCTCGCGGAGCCGTTCGGCGTAGTCGGCATTCGCGGGGATAGCGAACCGCTGCCAGCCGTTGAGGTAGCTTTTTACGACGTTGTCGATCTCGGGATTAGAGCCCTGGGGCGACTTTTCGAAGAGCCGGTGATAGAGAATGCGAAGGCGGTCACGAGTATCGGTGAAGCGAATTTCGGTCGGTTTGACGCGTTTGAGCGTAAAGCCAGGCTCGATGCTGCCATTATATACCGAGGCGATAAGCACCACATTGGAGTCTGACCGCATCGACTCCTCGGATAACATCTGGAGGAAGTTGATGTTGTCCTGGCGGCGACTATCGTCGGAGATGGCGTGAATTCCGCTTTCGAGTTCGTCGAAGAGGAGCACGAGTTTTCGACCGCTGGCAGCAGCCCGAAACTCGGCCAGGCTGGGAGGACGTTGGCCAGTGAAGTTGGCGCCGATTTCGTCCCCGATGACCTGCCAGAGCGTTTCAAACGGAAAGTCTGTGAACTTGCGGAGAACAACGGCGACGTTGGCAGGAATCGACAGCTCCAGATCCTGCTCATTGAGCCATGGCGCCAAATCCTGAGGGTGTTTTACGAGATGATACGCGAGCGTGATGAGATGGCTCTTACCCTGGCCCTTCGGACCCTCGAAGAGGACCGTGCCGACCTCGGAATCGGTGGAGTTTAATCGAACATGCAGGGTCTTAACCAAGCGCCGAACGTCACCGGAAACCCACGTCGCGCGCGCGAAGTCGAGTGGTTTGGCCTCAAGGGATTTTTTCTTCGGATCGTTGATGCGGTCGGGATCAATGACGCCTTGGATCCGGCCGGACAGGACATCGGGGCGAGGGGAAAGAACGCGTGACAACATGAAGGAAGAAGCAGATACTTTTCTTCCTGTGTCCAGAAACCATTTCCCACTATTGGAGAGCATTGTCCGCGCCGAGCGGAAACCGTTACCAAAAAACGAAAAGCCCCGGGCGCAAATCGCGGCCGAAGCTTAGAGGAAAATGGAAACGGGGACGTCAGCCCTTGACCGATTCGTTTCGTTTGCCGTCGTCCATGAGATCGCCGAAGCGGTTTGCGGCGTCCGTCAAAAACGAAGCGGCCGCGAAGATGATGAGTCCGGCGGGTGTGGTCTGGAGCGGCCCGGCGATGACGATCGTGAGGCCGGCGGCTTTGCCGAGGACGGAGAGAAGGCGGATGGTTTTGGCGTTCATACGCCGGAGTGGGTGGCAACCTTCGTGAGTAGCGCGCATCGAGTAGCGGGTAGCGATTAGACTGACGGAGCGCAAAAAACTTCAGTGCTGTCGCCGGCGGTTGCGCCACCTTTCGCGGATGCGAAGGCAGAGGTAGACCAGCGTGGCGAGGCCGACGAGCAGGCCGACGAAGCCATTCCAGGGCCAATTCACGAAGGGGTAGCCGAGGGGGTCGGGTCAGCCGAGGGGGTCGGGTTGCTAATCGGGCCCGCACGTCCAAACTCGCTGCCGCATCACTCGCCGGCGTGAACCGCCCGAGGCACGCGGCTCGTCCGCACGCAGCGTTGATTTCCACGCCACCCAGGCGTTCCCTCACGCCGCGCCATGAACCCGTCGCCATTTTTCAAAGACACTCGCGGCCGCCCTGCTCGGCCGCGGCCTGGGCCTCGCGCAAACGCGGACGCCGGGGCGCCGCTTCACGCTCGCCCACCGCCGGGATCGCTGGTGGCTCATCACGCCGGAGGGCGCGCCGTTCTTCTCGATCGCGCTCAATCACATCGACCCGTCGCCGCTGCGCACCCTCGCCAACGGCGATCTCTGGCAGCGGAAATACGGCAACTCGATGGAGCGCTGGCTGAAGGAGGCCGTGGCGCCGGACCTGCGCGCGTGGGGCTTCAACTCGGTGGGCTGGACGCAGGAGGTGCTCACGCGCGGGCTGACGAACCACCGCCACTCGCGGGCCTTCACCTTCGAGGAATACCAATGGCTGGGGCTGCCAGCTGCCCTTCGCGGATTTCCACCAGTGGGACGCGGAGGTGCGCAACGCCGATTTCCGCGCGCGCGAGTGGACCGAGTGGTGCGATTACGTGGCGCGCGAACACTGCGCCCGGATGGGTTTCCGCGAGCGTCTTCGCCAGCTCGGTCTTGCCCACGCCCGTGGGTCCGAGAAACATGAAGCTGCCCACCGGCCGCCGCGGATCCTTGATGCCACTGCGCGCGCGGAGGATCGCGTTGGTGACGAGGGTCACCGTTTCGTGCTGGCCGATCACCCGCCGGTGCAACACGTCCTCGAGTCGCAATAGTTTTTCCTTCTCGCCCTCCACGAGCCTCGTCACCGGCACGCCGCTCCACTTCGAAACCACCTCGGCGATTTCCTCCGGCGTAACCTCCTCCTTGAACAGCGTGGTTTCCTGCCGGCCTTTTTGCTCCAGTCGCTTCAACTCGGCCTCGAGCTGTGGCAGGCGCCCATGGCGCAACTCGGCCACCTTGTTCAAATCATAGGCGCGCTCCGCTTTTTCCATTTCGAGCCGCGTCGCATCGATCTGCTCGCGCAATTTCCGCGTGCGGACCACCTGCGCTTTCTCCTTTTCCCAATGCAGCTTGATGCCCTTCGCCTGCTCGCGCGCCTCGGCCAGCTCCTTGCGCAGCGTCTCCAGCCGGCGCGCACTCGCCTCGTCCTTTTCCTTCGCGAGCGCCGTCTCCTCGATCTCGAGCCGCAGGACGCGCCGCGTGAGTTCGTCCAGCTCCTGCGGCATCGAGTCCATCTCGGTGCGAATCATCGCGCACGCCTCGTCCATCAGGTCAATGGCCTTGTCCGGGAGGAACCGGTCCGAAATATAGCGGTTCGACAGCGTGACCGCGCTCACGAGAGCCGTATCCTGAATCCGGACACCGTGGTGCAGTTCGAAGCGTTCCTTGATGCCGCGGAGAATGGAAATCGCATCCTCCACGCTCGGCGGCTCGACCAGCACCGGCTGAAAACGCCGCTCCAGCGCCGCGTCCTTTTCAATGTGTTTGCGGTATTCATCGAGCGTGGTTGCGCCGATGCTGGGCTTTATCGGCTCGTCTGCCGCAATGGTCTCATCGTCGAGGATACCGATTTCGCGCCCGTTGCGATCGCGTCTCCGCCGCCAGGTGCAGCGCCCTCCTTGAGCAAGGTGCGATGCGTCTCGAGGTCCGCTCCGTGACGCGCGTATTCGCGTTGCACGACCGGCGGAGGCCGGATGAACAGGCGCCCGGCGAGAGCGTCGAGAATCAGCGGGGCGCCGCTGTGAATCTTCCGCGTGGCCTCTTCGACGTAGAGCAGGGTTGGGATGCCCAAGGCACGCGCGAGGATGACCGCGTCGGCGGTGGGGCCCCTGCTCCGCCACGATCCCATGGATCGCAACGCGATCGAGTTGAGCGACCCATGAAGGCAGCAACTCGTGCGTGACGACAATGCCGCCGGGAGGAAAGCACGGTTTGCGCAACGTCGTGAGCGCCAGCAGCCATCCCTCAGCCGGCGGGTGACGTCCCGTAAATCCGCCGCTCATTCGCGAATCAGCGGGTCGTCGATCCGCGCGAAGGCCTGGCTGAGCGTCTCGACCGTGTCGTGCCACGCGGCTTCGGCGCCGGGCAAATGCCGCTGGTCTGGACGAGATTGCCGCCCGCTTCGCGGAACGCGTCGAGAATCGCGAACGACTCGTCCTGGCTCGCATACCGCGCGAAATTCGAGGTGCTCAGGCACAGCCGATCCGATGGAGAGCGACGTCGTTCGCGGCGGGTTTGTGTAAGGGAACCCGCCGCAGGGTGCTCCGAGTCGCTGCCTCGAATTCGCGTTTATTAGCGTCCATTCGCGGTTCAACTCCGGGTTTGGAGGGATTACCCCAGTCGCTTTCTACAAATGCACGCGGCGCAACATCAGGCTCAGAGATGGCAGATCCACCAGACCTTTGGTTGCGGCCCCGAACGCGCGGACGTCGAGAACAAGCGAGTCTCCATTCTCGCGCCGATCGGAACGGCCCTTGTTGGCTGCCGCGTCGGCGACATCATGAACTGGTCCAAATCTCGGGCGACTGGAAAGTCGCCCCTCCGCAGCCCTCCACTCGCTGGCGCTCGCAGCCACGGAGTCCCGAATCGCTCAACTTCGGATTCTTCCCATTCGCGTTTATTAGCGTCCATTCGCGGTTAAGAATCAGCTTGGCTTTTCTTCTTCGGCTGCGGCTGCGCCGCGGTGGGCGCACTGCGACCCCCATGTCTTGGATCGGTTTGAGTGTGAAAAATTCGGGTTAAGGTCTGACCGCGAGTGGAACTCGCGCTGACCTTCAGCTCGCGGTGCCGGGCAGATATACAACGCAACGCCCGGCGCCATTTGCAGGCGGGCGCAGAAAGCGAATTTCTGATGCGTGTTCGGGTTCTCTGTGCGTCACCGATGCGTCCGAAAACAATATTGTCAGGCCCCGGCGCGCTTTTGAGCCCGTCGCCTCGATTGTGTAGTATATATTACAATACACACTTCAACGCAGCGAAGCTCATGCAGTTCGGCCGCTCAGAGCGCGCGCGCCGGTGGCGTGTCGTCGGGGGAGAAAGAAGGCGCTGGCGCGAGCCCGCCACTTGAAGATAATTCGGCCACGGTGCGGCGCAGCGCGGCCGGGTGGACCGGTTTGTAGAGGATGCGATCCACGCCCAATCGTTCGTATTCCTCGTGCACGGCGGCAGCCAGTTCGGAACTGACGACCATGATCTGTCCCGCGTAGTGCAATTCCCGGAGCTTCCTGACGAGTCCAAGTCCATCGAGGTTCGGCATGTGATGGTCGGTAATGACGAGATCGAACCCGGAATCCATCGCGACGCGATTGAACGCGAAGCGTCCATCCTCGACACACTCCACGCCGTGTCCGTCGCGTTTCAGCAAAACCTGCACGATGTCACGCAACTCGGCGACGTCGTCAGCGTAAAGTATCCGGAGAAACCGATCCTTTGCGGAAGCGGAGTCGGCGGGTGGGGGGAGCAGGGCGGCCATGTGGTGGGAATTTCATTTAGGGACTGTAGCGATCAAAAAATGTTCTCCCCATGCCTGGCTAAAAAAGAATCAATAGCCCGGCGCGTTGCGTCGGTTTCGTTTTGCCTGAAACGTCACAAGCTCCACCGTCGCAACGTGCCCCTCTCCCCCACGCCTGTCGCATCGGCCCCGTCCACTTTGACCGCCGCACCCACCACATTCGGCGGAGTGCTGCGTCAACTCGGCCCCGGGTTGATCATCACCGCTTCGATTGTGGGTTCCGGTGAACTCATCGTGACGCCGAAGCTGGGCGCGAGCGCGGGCTTCACACTGCTGTGGTTCATCGTAATCGGCTGCGTCCTGAAGGTCTTCATTCAGATCGAACTCGGGCGATTCACCCTCGCGCGAGGATTGACGACGCTTGAAACGATGAACCTCGTGCCGGGCCCGCGGTTCGTCGTGTCCTGGCTGCTCTGGCTGTGGTTGATCATGTTTGCCGCAACCGTGCTCCAGGTTGCCGGAATGCTGGGCGGCCTCGCCAGCATCCTGACGCTTGCGGGCGTGAACGTTTCCAAGCCGTTGATCGCGATCGTGATCGGCGCACTCACGGCGCTGCTTCTCGTGGTCGGCCGCTACCGGCTCATTGAGACGGCGTCGACGTGGATGGTCGTTGCATTCACTCTCTGCACGATGACCGCCGTGGTGGCGCTTCAGTTCACTCCGTTCGCGATCACGCCGATGAATCTGGTGGAGGGGTTCAGCTTCCGGCTGCCCGCGGATTTTACGGTCGCATTCGCCGCTTTTGGCATCATTGGCGTCGGCGCCTCCGAGCTGATTTATTACCCGTATTGGTGCCTCGAAAAAGGTTATGCGCGGCATGTCGGCCGCTCGGACGGATCGGCCACATGGGAACAGCGTGCACGCGGCTGGATGCGGGTTCTGAACGCCGATGCATGGATGTCTTGCCTGATTTACACCTGCGCCACCCTCGCCTTCTACCTGCTGGGCGCGGCGGTGCTGCACGCGAAGGGGCTGGACGTCACGAATGCCGACATGATTTCGACCCTGTCTCACATGTATCAGGAGACTTTCGGCCAATGGAGCCTGTGGCTGTTTTTCATCGGTGCGTTTGCGGTGTTGTATTCGACGGTCTTTGTCGCGACGGCCTCGAACGCGCGGCTCCTCGCCGACGCGCTCGCGGTCTTTCGCGTGAAGACCTTCACCGATGAAGCGGACCGCCAGCGAACGGTTCGCTGGCTGTGTGGCCTGGTTCCGGTCGCATGGACAATTCTCTATCTGGTGTGGGGCTCGCCCGTCACGCTGGTGTTCGTCGGCGCGGTGGCGCAAGGGTTGATGATTCCTTTTTTGGCACTCGCTGCGCTTTGGCTTAACTACCGGCAGACGGATCCGGCGCTGAGAACCGGATTGCTGTGGCGCATGTGGCTCTGGCTGGCGGCGATTTGTATGACCGCAGTAGGCGTCTACCAGGTTGTGACTGAACTTGGGCGGTGGGTGCGTTGACGAAATTAGGGCATCTTTGCCGGGGCTCAGGCGGACCTACTTTGCAGACGAATCCGCCGTGTGCTCAGGCATCTGTGCACGGCGCACCACCCGCATTTTCGCGCCGCGATTGAACCGCCGATGAGCCCATGGCAAACTCTGGTTTGCGGTGCAGCACGGCTCGACGCAGCCTCACGTCAAACGTGTCATGAGTTCACTGCCAATCAGCCGGGCGCACCAGCCGCGACAAATCCTTCTCGCCTTGATTTTGTTTTCCGCCGAGGCGTTTTCCCCCATGCAAGTCGCCAATTCCGCCCCTCTGGACGACAACCCGCTTCTGCACGAAAGCACGCTGCCGTATCAATATCCGCCCTTCGATCGAATTAACGACAGCCATTTCGCCCCGGCTTTCGCGGCCGGAATGGCCGAGCAGCTGGCGGAAATCGAGGCCATCACGCGGCGGCCGGGCAAGCCCACGTTCGACGACACGCTCGTGGCGCTCGAGCGTTCGGGCCGGCTGCTGGGCCGCGTCAATCGCACGTTCAGCAATCTGGCCGCTGCGCATACGAACGATGCGCTGCGCAAAATCGAAAAGGAAATGTCGCCGAAGCTGGCGGCGCACTCCGACGCCATTCGCTTGAATCCCGCGCTGTTTGCCCGGATCGAGGCATTGTACCGGGAGCGTGACGGGCTTGGGCTCGACGCGGAGTCAGCGCGGCTCATCGAACGCTACTACAAAGACTTTGTGCGCGCCGGCGCGAAGCTATCCCCGGCGGACCAGAGTACACTGAGAGCGCTCAACCAGAAAATTGCGCAGCTTCAAACCGCGTTTTCGCAGAATGTGCAAAAGGAGACGAATGCGTCAGCCGTCGTGGTGGAGAGTCGGGCGGAGCTTGCGGGTCTGCCCGCCAATGAAATGGCCACCGCCGAAAACGCCGCGCGGGCGGAGGGCAAGCCCGGCAAATTCGTGCTGCGACTGCTGAACACGAGCGGCCAGCCGGCGCTGAGTTCACTCGGGAATCGCGCATTGCGCGAGCGGCTGCTTCAGGTGTCGCTGACGCGCGGCAGCGGCGGCGGCGAATACGACAACCGGAAACTGGTCGCGGAACTGGCGCGACTGCGCGCCGAGCGCGCGGTCTTGCTCGGTTATCCCAATCATGCGGCGTACCAGTTGGAGGACCAGACCGCGAAGACGACGGAAAACGTCAACAAGATGCTGGCAGACCTGACGAAACCCGCGATGGCGAATGCCCGGCGCGAGGCCACTGACATCCAGGCCCAAATCGATCAGGAAAAGGCCGGCTTCGCACTCGCCGCGTGGGACTGGGATTTCTACGCCGAGAAAGTCCGTCGGGCGCGCCACAACCTTGACCAGGCAGAGCTGAAGCCATTTTTCGAACTGAACCGGGTATTGGTGGACGGCGTCTTTTTCGCCGCGACGAAGCTGTACGGGATCACATTCCAGGAACGGAAAGACCTCCCCGTGTACGAGGAAACCGTCCGCGTCTTCGAGGTCTTCAATGCGGACGGTTCACCCCTCGCGCTCTTCCTCAGCGATCCTTACGCGCGCCCTTCGAAACGAGGCGGAGCGTGGAATTCGGCGTACGTGACTCAATCCGGGTTGCTGCGAACGCGACCGGTTTCAGCCAATCACCTCAACATTCCGAAACCCGCGGACGGCGAACCCGCGCTGCTCACCTTCGATGAAGTCAGGACACTGTTCCATGAATTCGGACATGCGCTGCACGGGATGTTCTCCGCGGTGAAGTATCCGAGATTTTCCGGCACGCAGGTACCGCGGGACTTCGTCGAGTTTCCATCTCAAGTTAACGAGATGTGGGCGACGTGGCCTGACGTGCTGAGAAACTACGCGCGACACCACCAGACGGGCGAACCGATGCCGGCGGCGCTTTTGGCGAAGGTCATTGCGGCCGAAAAATTCAACCAAGGGTTCAGGACCACCGAATACCTGGCGGCGTCGTTGCTCGATCAGGCCTGGCACCAGTTGAAACCCAGCGACGTTCCGGCGGCCGATGGTGTGCTGGCGTTTGAAGCCGACGTGCTGAGAAAGGCGGGCGCCGCCTTCGAACCGGTGCCGCCCCGCTATCGCAGCACCTATTTCTCCCACGTTTTCTCGGGCGGCTATTCCGCCGGGTATTACTCGTATATGTGGGCGGAGGTGCTGGATGCGGATGCCGTGGAATGGTTCAAACAGCACGGCGCGCTCGCCCGCAGCAGTGGCGATCATTTTCGTGCGACCGTGCTCTCACGGGGCGGAAATGGGGACGCGATGGATTTGTACCGGGCGTTCCGAGGCCGCGATCCGGACATCAAGCCCCTCTTGGAACGACGGGGGCTCAATGGCACGACCGAGTCGGGCGGTGCCCCCTGAGCAATCGCCAGCACTCTCGCGCCCCGGACCGGGGCGCGTACTGTTAGCTCCAAGCAGCGCGGGCCCAAGCCGCCCACACTCGCGGAAAGGCGGACAGGTTAATACATCTGGGTCGATTCCCGCTTCAACAAGACCCCGATGAGGACACCCAGACCAAGCGCGATACCGATCGCGTAATAGGGGTACTCGCGAATCGTGTCATCGGTGTAACGGGCGCCTGCCATCACCTGGTTCCTGGCGCGGCTGTAAACCTCACCCAACCGTGCCCGCGCCGTTTCCAGGCGGAGCTTGATGTCGGCGAGCCGGCTTGTTTCCTGCTCCGCCGTGACTGGTCCGGCGAGCATGGCTTCGGCCTCTGCCATGAGGCGACTGATATGCTCGATTAACTGCTCCGGCGTTTCGGACTCAGCCGTGTTGTGACGAATGTTCATAGCGATAGGATTGATTTCGAACTGAGGGCAAAAGCCTCGTGGCGAGTGCTAAATGTGCCGCTCTCCGGAGTGAAACCGGAGGGCGGTTTAGCCGAGATTAACGCTTCAAGCGTAGAAGCGGCCATGAGCACTTCGACGGACCGGGGGGTTATTTGTTCCCAGATCCGTGGCCGTGAGCAGCAGCTAGTGGATATCCGAACGAAGCCCACTCGCTGGCGTTCGCCGCCACAGGGGAAGATCGTTCCGCTGCGCGCGCGAAGGACGACCCGTCATCGTGGCAGCACGAAGTAGAATTCGCTCCCTTCACCCTCCCGGCTGGTGCACGCAATCGATCCGCCGTGCGCCACCACGATGTCGCGCGCGATCGCCAGTCCCAGTCCCGCGCCGTTGCGCTGGCCCTGGCTGGAGGCGCGATAAAACCGATCAAAGACGCGGCCCACGCTTTCCGGCGGAATTCCCGCTCCCTGATCGCGCACGCTGAAACGAACGAACCCACCGTCGTCGGGCGCGGCGCTCAACGTGACGAACGCGCCCGCGGGGGAAAACTTGGATGCGTTCGTCAGCAGATTCATGAACACATGCCGAATGCGCGCTTCATCCACGTTGATCGTCGCGCCGGTCAGCTCGGGCGCCATGACCACCGCGAGCCGCTGGCCCGCGCCATCGATGAACGGGTGGGCTTCACCGGCCACCAGGCGCAAGAGCGCCGATACCGAGACGGGGCTCCGCTCGAGGGGGGAGGCTCCGCTTTCGAGCCGGGTCAGATCCAACATTGTATCCAGAATCCGGAGCAGACGGTCCGCATCGTCGCGCGCGTCCTCGAGCAATTCGCGCTGCTGCTTCGAAAGCGCCGACAGGTTTTGCTCCAGCAGCAGGTAGAGGGCCATCCGAAGGCTGGTCAGCGGGGTCTTGAGCTCGTGGCTGACCGTGCCAACCAGGTTCGTCTTGGCATCGTCCATCAGCCGGAACTTCGTGACGTCCTGGAGGATGATCGCCGCGCCGCTGAATTCCGTCAGCTTGTCCCCGATCGCGAGCACGCGCGGCAGGTAATGGCGATCCTCGCGGCCCACGCGCAATGTCACGGCTTTTCGGTAATCGGTGGGTATGAAATGATCGCCGGTCTTCAAAACGTCCGCGAGTGGCTCGGCAATCGCGGGGGGGAAACCGTCGGCGAAAACCGAGCATTTTGCCAGCTGCTCCGCGGCGGGATTGCGCACTTCGTGGCGCCCATCGCGACCAATTACGAAAACGGGATCCGGCGCGGAAGTGAGAGTGGCTTCCATCGTCCGCTGCGCCCGCAGGACACGCGCCAGGGTCGCATCCCGATACGATCGCAGCTTGGCCGCCATCGTATTGAACGCACGGGCGAGCTGACCCAGCTCGTCGCGGGAGAGTTCGGGCACTTCACGATCCAAATCCCCTTCCCCGAGGGCCACCGCCGAGGCGGTGAGCATCCGAATCGGGCCGAGGAGCGAGGCCGTCAGACGCCAGGCAAGAAAGAGCGACAGGACAAATCCGCTCGCGATGGTGAACAGCATGACCCGCTCCGTTGCGGCCGCCAACTGCTCCACTTCGGCGGCGGTCTGTTGCGCGGCCCCAAAGTCGCGCCGCGTGAGATTGTCGATCGCCTGCTGCACCGCAATCAGGGCGGTGATCCGGCTCTGCATGGCCTGCGCCGAATCGCGGCCGCCGGCGTTTAATTGCTGTTCTCCAATGTTCGAAAGGTTGGTGAACGCCGCGTCGACGTCCGCGATCACGTTCGCCCGTGGGGAGCCGACCGACGCGGCGGACTGAACCATCAGTTCGCGGCGAAACGCCGCCCGGTGTTCCTCGAACGTTCGCCGTTCGGCGTCGCCCAAGACAGCCGGGGCCAGGGCGCTCGACATGAGTGACACCGAGCTGCGCATCTGCTGGCTGGCGATGACGGCACGGTAATTGTTGATCAGATCCCGCGACAGCGAGCCCGCGAGGTCACGACACACATGAATGGCATAAACCCCCGTGGCGATGATCAGGAGCAGCAGCGGCAGCAACCCGAGGTAAAGTCGCGTGCGGAGCATGGCGGATCGCCGCTCAGAGCAGGCCGAGCTTTTGGCGCTTTCGATAGAGTGTGGCCGGATCGATGCCCAACGTGCGCGCCGCCTCTTCGAGGTTGCGCGAAATGGCGAGGACCCGGCGAATGTGTTCGGCTTCGAGTGCATCGATGGTAACCCGGGACCCGACGGCGATGCCCGGATCGGGCTTCGCCGCGAGTTCCTCGGGCAAGTCACACACGTCAATCGTTTCGCGGCCGGCCAGGATTACGGCGCGCTCGATCACGTTGCGCAGCTCACGGAGATTTCCCGGCCACGTGTATCCGGCAAATGCCGACATAACCTCCGGAGAAAATTCCATGATTCTTTTGCCCAGGCGCGCGGCAAAAAATTTCCGGTAGTTTTCGGCAAACCGCACCAAATCCGAGGGACGTTGATGCAGGCCGGGCAGCGCGACGCTGATGACATTCAGCCGGTAGAAGAGATCTTCTCGAAACTTTCCGGCTTTTACATCCTCCGCCAGGTTGCGATTGGTGGCGGCAATCACGCGCACATTCGCGCGCCGCACCTTCGGTTCGCCAATGCGTTCGTATTCCCGCTCCTGGAGCAGCCGGAGCAGCTTGGGCTGGATCTCCAGCGGCATTTCGCCGATTTCGTCGAGGAACAACGTCCCGCCGTCGGCGGCGGCGACCTTGCCCAACGTGTCCACCACTGCACCGGTGAACGAGCCTTTGACGTGACCGAAGAGATCACTTTCGAGCAGTTCCCGCGAGAGGCTGGGGCAGCTGACGGTCACAAACGCCGCGTCCCGGCGCGGACTGCGTTTGTGCACCTCCCGCGCGAGGACACTCTTGCCGGTGCCGCTGGGACCGAGAATCAGGATGTTGGCCGGCGTCTCCGCCGCCTTGAATGCGATCTGCAATGCCTGCTGCGTCGAATGTTCCGCCGACTCCAAATCGATCGGGGGCGACTCTGCGGCGATTTCGTTCTCCAAGCTGCGCACGCGGGTTTGCAGCGCGCGCGTCTTTTCAATCTTCGCCAGGATGCCGCGAATCTGGTCGGGGGTGAACGGCTTGGGCACGAAATCATAGGCGCCCCGCCGCATCGCCTCGACGGCGGTGGCAATGTTCGCATAGGCCGTGAACAGGATCACGTGAAGACCTGGCTGCAGCTTCAACAGCTTGCCCATCACTTCCAAACCGTCGTCGACGCCGAGCTTCAGGTCGACGAAAGCGACGTCGAAGGCCTCTTCTTCCACCGCCTTTAAAGCTCGGGCTCCAGTAGGGGCTTCGGCGGCATCGTGGCCCGCGGTCTCGATCGCGATGCGCGTCGTCTTACGGATCCCGGCTTCGTCATCGGCAATCAGAATTCGCATGGGGCGGAGAATGAGGGAGCGGACTGGCGTTGGCCAAAAACAAGGCGGGGTCGCTTGCGCGACCCCGCCAGGTCCAGCTTCAACTTAACAATTCCACGGGCTGAGCCCGCACGAACTGTTGCTTGAATTGACCGTGCAGTGATCACGCGGTTCCCGGACGAACAAAAAAAATTTCGTCCGTTTTCGTCGCGGCGGAATGCCCTCGTGGAATGAAGGCACCCGGGTGTAACTTGAAGGGAATGAACAGGGGTGCATTTTGCCCGGAATTTCCGCCAGATGGCTGAAGCGCTCCGTGATCGGAAAAGAACCCGTGCGCGGCCCCGCTGTTTTCTGGTATCGAATTCAATAGCAGAACCCTCAAACTCGACGTAATCAAAACGCACATGCCCACACCCGCGCCCGTCACCCCCGCGCCGATTGCCCCACCTGTGCAGGGAAAAATCAGCGACCTCGAAATCAAGGACGCCCACCTGATCTTCGACTCCGTTTGGGAGGATCTGCTGGCGACCGTCGGCAGCGAAAATCTCCGCTTCCCCAAAGAGATCATTCTCCTGGGCGGTGCGCCCGGCGCCGGCAAAGGCACCAACACCCGATTCATCGGCCGGGCCCGCGGCCTGACCTGCGCGCCCATCGTGATCAGTGCGCTGCTCGATTCGCCGGAAGCGAAGGTGCTCAAGAACGCGGGCAACATGGTCGGTGATCGCGAGGTGGTGGGGTTGCTGCTCCGCCAGCTGCTTCGCCGTGAATACCGCGACGGCGTCATCCTGGATGGCTTTCCCCGCACCAAGGTGCAGGTCGAGTGTTTGAAGCTGCTCGTGGACCGAATGCATGCGCTTCGGCGGGAGTTCTACAGCTCGCCGCTCAGCATCCACTTTCGCCAGCCCACGATTCACATCATGGTGCTGTTCGTCGATGAGAAGGAGTCGGTGGCGCGCCAGCTGAAGCGTGGTCGTGAGACCCACGTCCATAATGAAGAGGTGACCCGCTCGGGTGTCGGTGAACTGCTCGAGGATCGCCCCACCGACCACGACGAAAACCTGGCGCGACGCCGCTACCGGGTGTTCAAAGAACAAACATGGGACGCGCTCCAGTCCCTCAAGGAAATCTTTCATTACCACTTCATCAACGCGCAGGGGCCCATCGAGGAGGTTGAGCAGAACATCCTCCGCGAGCTGGAATACCAAAGCACGTTGGAGCTCGATCCTCGGACGGTTGACCGGCTCCGCGGGATCCCGGTCGCGAGTGAGATCATTGTTCACGCGCGGCAGGAATTGGTGAAGCGGCTCGACAGCTACGAAGTGGAGCATGGCCCGCTTTTCGCCCGGGTTGTCGCGTTGATTGAGAAAAAAATCGTCCCAATTGTGTTGCGCCACGCGATCTCCGGAATCGCGCAGATCAATGCCGAGGATCCGGTGCTCGATGAGTCGCTCGCGTTGGCGATGCTCATCGATGTCTTCTCCGAGCGCGGTTATCACGCGGTGGTCGACGTGCACAAGATCGAGGTGCCGGAGGGTGTCGACCTGGCCACCGGCGTAATCAAGTGCCGGACGAAAAAGGTCTATCGGATCTCGATCCGCTTCCAAGGTTCTGAGATCCGGCGTGGCTAGCCGGGAAAATTCACATCGGCTCTGTTGCGGTGCCGCAGCGTGTTCGGGCGCGTTATCGGCCAACGTGTCCGTCTCGATTTCCCAGCTTAGGCAAAACCGCTCCGGCGGTTTCGCGATTAGCCCGCCGGAACGGGTGAGCCGCAACCACCGAAACCACGATCGATGACAACGGGACATTGAAAGGCGAGAAGAGTGTAAAAGATGCGGGCTAGGGGGAGCCAGCGGATGCCGGGGTGGGCGGTGACTCACTCAGCCAAGGCCAGTTGAAGGCGCGCGCCAGGTCGAGGAGCT
Source organism: Opitutales bacterium (assembly GCA_038204695.1). Classification (GTDB taxonomy): domain Bacteria; phylum Verrucomicrobiota; class Verrucomicrobiia; order Opitutales; family Opitutaceae; genus ER46. The sequence goes on from JBBRCR010000050.1 coordinate 24,549, forward strand.
GGCGCGCGGTGAGCGGCTTCACGAGGTAGGAATTGGCGCCGAGGCTGTACGAACGTCGGACATCCGTAGGTTCGTCCGATGACGTCAGCACAACCACCACCATGCTTTCCAAGTGACGCTGGGCGCGAATCCACGCGAGCACCTCGTGGCCGGACATGAGTGGGAGCTTCAGGTCGAGAAACACCACCGTCGGCAGCGGGTGTTTGCCGCGGTCGCGAAATTCGTTCACCCCCGACAGGTAGTCGATGGCGTCCGCCCCCGTTTCGACCACATGAATGGGATTGACGGCACGCGCGGCATTGAGGGCGTGTTTAGTGAGGACAACGTCGTCCTCGTTGTCTTCCACCAGCAGGATCGCGCTATCGACAGTCATAAAGTTGAAGTGGTGCCTCGTCAGCCCGGAGGAAAACTTCGTCAGGGGTTGCCCCATCGCCGGTGAGACTGACCATATTGCCATAGTTTCTCGGCCACGGCTACCGGGGCATGGCACCCTGGTGTGAATGGGTGAACACCCCATTGCCGACACGGCGACTTGCGCGGGTGCAGCGGTTCGTGCCTGATGGAAACATGAACGCGCTCCCGCGTCTAATTCGTGTGCGGCGGAATTTTCCGGCGACGGCCCCGGTGAATCTCGAGGTGACCCTCGCGACCGAGCTCCAGAAGTTGCGTCCACGCATTGTCCCCGGAGCCAGCATTGCGGTCGGCGTGGGCAGCCGCGGCATCACGCACCTGGCGGAAATCGTGACCCTGGTGATCGATTATTTGCGCTCAGCGGGCGCCCAGCCATTTGTCCTGCCCGCGATGGGCAGCCACGGTGGTGCCACGCCGGCAGGCCAGCGCGAGGTGCTCGCCAGTTATGGTGTCACCGAAACGTCGATACGCGCCCCGATTCACCCCGGCCTCGAGGTGCAGGAAGTCGGCACCACGCCCGAAGGCGCTCCCGTCTACTGCAGTGGTGCCGCCCTTTCCGCCGATGGCATCGTGCTGGTGAACCGGATCAAGCCGCACACGGACTTCGCCGGGCGGCTGGGGAGCGGGCTGTTGAAGATGTGCGTGGTCGGTTTGGGCCAGCAGCGCGGCGCGGCGGCGATGCACGCCTGCGCCAGCGAGCAGGGCCATGAACGCGCGATTCGCACGATGGCCAACGTGCTGTTGCGGACGGCACCGATTCTGGGTGGCGTAGCGATTCTCGAAAACCAGCGGCACGAAACGGCGCGCATCGCGGTTTTGCGGCAGGAGGAAATGGCCAGCGGAGAAGAGGCGCTGCTCGAGGAGGCGCGCGCGCTCATGCCGCTACTGCCGTTCAACGAGATCGATCTGCTGATCGTGGATCGGCTTGGAAAAAACATCAGCGGCACCGGCATGGACACCAATGTGATCAATCGTTCCGTGAACGGGTACTCGAGCTGGCTGCAGCGGGGCGATCGACCACTCCCGTTCATCCGGCGGATCTTCGTGCGCGACTTGACGCCGGAGTCCCACGGGAACGCGATTGGCATCGGCCTCGCCGATGTCACGACCACGCGGCTGGTTCGGAACACGGATGCTCGAATCACGGGAATCAACGCCCTGACGGCATTGACACCGCAGACGGCCAAGCTGCCGATTCACTTCGATTCGGACCGGGAAGCGATCGAGCGCACGCTGGGCTCCGTGACACCGCCCGCCCCTTCGGCCGCGCGCGTGGTGCGGATCGCCGATACGCTGTCGCTCATCGATTTCGACATATCCGAAGCGTTGTGGGCGGATGTCAGCGTTCAATCGAAACTCACCGCGCTCTCGGCGGCGCGTGAACTGACGTTCGATTCCAGCGGAAACATCGTCTGACCACCCACCGGCGGGCTCCATTGCGTTTCCTCCCTGTGCGGGAACCAGCATGCGCAGGCGCGTTCAGTGCGTCCGATGATCGCGAAAAAAAACGCGCTGGTTCGCAAAGCGCAGTGGAGGCGACGAACCGCCGGCAAGACGCACGCCGGCAACCCGGCCTCGCGTGCAAAGGCAGCTGTCCTCCGAATCTACAGCTCCCGCCCACCCTTGGTCGGAACTCGTGGTGCGCAACGACAAGCTTGTCCACACGCCGTTTCGAAAGCGGGAGTCCGATTACATGGCCACGCCAGAGGTGACCATCGTCGGAAAAAAGGAGGTCGTCGCCGGCGCGGATGGAGGGCGCGCGTCGTTCGCATTCAAGCTGAACACGATGCCGGATATGTGGTGGCGGTACCGTTTCGCCACGAATCTCGAGGATCCGCCGAAGGGCGTCCATCGTTCGGCCATTCGCGTCGATATTCAGGACGATACGCTGCTGCTGATCTGCATGCCCACGCGGCTGGATGCCAAGTACGCCTTCATCAAGGCGACGATCGCAAAAACGAATTCCGATCATCCCAATCCGGCGGAGCCGGAACCAAGAGCGAGGGGTGATTTTGGACGGTAGCGAGTATTCGCCAGTGCCGTCCCCGCCGGATTGGTAAGCGCCAGGCGAGTTGAAACCCGTGGCGGCCGTGGAATATTTCGCGCATGAGTGCGAAGGACGGCTTGCGCGAGCGGTATGCGGACAAGATCATCGGGGTGCTCGGATGCTACGACCGATTGGTGCTGTCGGGAACGTTGACGGCCATCGCTTATCCGGAAGCGATGGCCGGGGTGC
>JBBRCR010000051.1:0-25420 GCA_038204695.1 Opitutales bacterium
CCCCCCACGAGCGCCTGCTCGTGTTCCTTTGAATCACCTTCTGCATTCCCGCCGTCCCGACCCGCTGCCGTGGCTTCACCGCTGATCTCAACTCTCTTTGCCCAGCGGGTGGTCGTCGGCGTCGGGGACCTGGGCGTATCCAACAATCCGATCATCACGCTGAGCACCTACGCGCTCGGCTCGTGTGTCGCGGTCGCGGCGTACGATTCAGCCGTCACGACCGGCGGGCTGCTTCACCTGATGCTGCCGGCGTCTTCCATTTCACCCGCCAAGGCGCTCCTGCAGCCGGCCATGTTCGCGGACACCGGGTTGCCGGCCTTCTTCCGGGCGCTCGCCGGATTGCACGCGGACCGCAGCCGGCTCGTCCTCTTTCTCGCGGGGGGCGCCGGCATGGCGTGCGACAGTGATCTCTTTCGGATCGGCGAGCGCAACATCGAGGCGACGCGCGCGTACCTGCAACACGGCGGCTATGTCGTGCGCGACCACGCGCTGGGCGGCTCGATCAACCGCACCGTCCACCTCGATGTCAGCACCGGCCTGGTGACGCTCAAGACTCCGCTCGGCACCAGCAAGCTGTCGCTTGGCCGGTAGCCGGACGCGCCCTTTTTTCCCGCGCCTCAGAACGCGATGTTCCCGTGGGTCAGCTTGTCGCCGAGCCGCTGATTGGCGCGTTCGTAAACGGTGAGCATCACCTGCTGCAGCAGTTCGGGCGTGAAGCCCCAGTTGAGCAGCAGCGTGGAGTCGAGTTGGGAAAGAAAACCGCCCTCGACCACGCCAGGACCGCAGGAGGTGGCCACGTACCTTCCGGCATGCAGGTGCACGGCGAGGGCCTGAGATTCCGCCGGCGCCTCCTGCGGACGCTCCCAGAACTCCGCGGCCACGATCAAATGGGACGGAAACCGCCAGGTGCGCAGCAATCGCGCACCCACCTCCGTGTGCGAGAAACCAAGCACGGCCCGCTCCGCCTCCGTCCACGAGCACCCATGTTCAGCCGAGTACGAGCGCAGGTCCGGCAGGGCCGACCCACACGCGTGCAGAATCGCAAGTTTTCCGAGATCCGAGACGAGCCCGACCGTGTAGGCACTCTCCGGATCGATGCGGCCCGAGATGCCCGCCAGCACCTCGGCCGCCAGGGCCGTGCACAGCGCATGGCGGCAAAAATCACCCGGCTCGCCATAGGTCGTCGTGGATCCCCAGCGACTCACCAGGGCCAGCGCCGCCAGGCGATACAGTTCACCCTGCCCGAGCCGCAGGACGGCATCGACGAGCGTCTCCGTGCGGACCGCGCTGCCAAAATACGCCGAATTCGCCAGCCGCAGCGTCGCCGCCGCGAGCACCGGATCGATGCGGATGATGGCGGCGATCTCGTCGGCATCGCTGCCCACGTCGTTCAGCACCGCAATCAGGCGCGGCAACAAGGACGGCGAGCACGGCAGTTGCACGGCGTCGCCGCAAACCTCCTCGAGTGTTTTTGGGGCGGACATCAGCAAAAGGGCCGGCTTCAGGCGGCGTTGAGGAGGGTGCCCGGATCGAGAATCAGCGCGATGCTGCCATCCCCGAGTATTGCTCCGCCGGATACACCACGCACATGGCGCATCAGCGCGCCCAGGCCTTTGACCACGACTTCCTGCTTGGTGACCATCTCGTCGACCATCAGGGCCGAGGTCTTGCCGGAGCTTTCCACCACGACGACGATGCCGTCCCACGGCTGCTGCGCGTCGCCCGGGATGCCCAGCTGCCGGTGCAGCCGGTGAATCGGCAGCAAGCGGCCGCGCAACTCCAGCACCTCCCCCTGCCCGTGGAGGTTGGACACCTGTTCGCGCGTGGGACGCAGGGCGAGCTGGACCGACGTGCTGGGCAGGACGAAGCGATCCGCACCCACGCGCACGACCAGGCCGTCGATGATGGCCATCGTGAGAGGCAGCTTGATCTTGAAGACGGAACCACGGCCGCGCTCGGAGGAGATTTCCACGTTGCCGCGCAGTTTCTCGATGTTTCGCTTCACCACGTCCATGCCGACGCCGCGGCCCGAAACCGCGGTCACCTTCTCCGCCGTGGAAAACCCGGGGGCAAAGATCAGGGCGTGGATTTCGTCGCGCGACAATTGCGCGCCCGCGGCGACGATGCCCTTCTCGATGGCTTTGCGCAGGAGCTTCTCCGGATCCAAGCCGCGCCCATCGTCCTGGAGTTCAATGACAATGTTGCTGCCCTGATGGTACGCCTTGAGGTGGACCGTTCCCGCTTCCGGCTTGCCGGCTTCGAGGCGTTCCGACGCCGACTCCACCCCGTGGTCGAGCGCGTTGCGGACCATGTGCACCAACGGGTCGCCGATTTGTTCGACCACCGTGCGATCGAGCTCGGTCTCCTCGCCGCTCGTGGAGAATACCACGCGTTTCTCGCACTGCCGGGCCAGATCGCGGGCGAGCCGCTCCATTTTTTGGAAGGTGGACTTGATCGGAATCATCCGCAGCGAAAGCGCGGTGTGCTGCAGTTCCTTGGTGATCCGGCCGAGTTGCGTCAGGTTGCGCTGCAAAACCCCTTGCCCGGCGACGCGCGCGCTTTCGACCAGCTGGCTCTGGACGATCACCAGTTCGCCGACGACATCCATCAGGGAGTCGAGCTTTTCGGTGCTGACGCGGACCGTCGCCGCACTGGCCGTCGCGGTTCCTGAACTGGCGCCGGAAACGCCCGCGAGAGCCGCCGAATTGCCGGCGGCCGCTTCCGGATGTGCCCCGGCGGGCGGAACGTCGCGCGGTGCCGCCGGCGATATGAACAGTGAATCGGGAGTGGAATCAGGTGAACGAGCTTCGCCGCCAGGCGCGGGTTTCACCGCATCGCATACAGCGAGCGCCCGGAAAACCTCCAGCAGATGGCTGACGGGAACCACGACGTCGGGCGGCCGCCCGCTTTCGAGGGCCGCGGCGACCTGCTGGTTGAGTGCGTGGAGCGCATCGCGGCTGCGCAGAATCTCGCTGATGATCGTCTGGTTGAGCCGAAGGGCGCCATTCCGGGCAAGGTCGAGCAGCGATTCGACCTCGTGGGCCAGGAGGTGCATTGGACGAAGCCCCAGGAAACCAGCGTTGCCCTTGATCGTGTGATAGGAGCGAAAGATCGCCGCGAGTGACTCGCGATTGCCGGGTTCCTCATCGAGCACGAGCAGCGCCGCCTCGATTTGCTGGAGGTGTTCATGAGCTTCGCCATAAAACTCCGTCAGCAGTTCGCGGTTCGGTTCCAGATCGAAGTGCAGCAGCTCGTCGTCGCAGCGGACTGGCGCGGCCGGCGCATCGTCGCTGGTCGCGGCCGCCGCGACCACGGCGGGGGACGGGGGCGGTGGCAACAGCGGCACCGGCTCGCCGGTGCGCACGTACGTCGCCGCGACCGGAAGCCAGTCGACCAACTGATGCAGCCGCGTGATTATCGCCGGTTCGAAGGCGCTCAGGCTGTCGAGCAGCGCCTCGACCGCGCGGTACACCATCGTGAGCGGTTCGTGCAACGGCGGGATCCCGCCGCAAAGCTCGCACAACTCGCCGAGAAGGCTGTACGTGGGCAGCAGGCCCTCGTCGCGACCAGGCACCGCGAGGATGCATTCCGCGGTGAGCCGGTTCATCAACTCGTCAAAGGCTGAGGGAAGTTCGTACGGCAGGGACATACATCCGCGAGTGGACAATGGTGATGGGCAAACACCGCGTCCTTCGGCACACCGCGGGAAAAATTAAACCACTTCCAACGTGAACGGCGATGATGCTTTGCGGGGCACGGCCACGGGGAGTCGCGCGGTTGATGGTGGTTTTCCTACAGATCGCCCACTTCCGGCCGATAACAGGATCGTCTGTGCAGCCATGCCGCATCCCAAATCGGGGCGGCAGCGGGACGTTTGCACGGCAACCCCAAGAACCAAAATCAACATGTCAACCTGGACGATCAGAACACGAATCATCACCGGCTTCGCGACGCTGCTGGTGCTTTTCACCGCCGTGGCGATCACGTCGGTCATCCTGCTGCGCAATATTCGAATCTCGACGATGGACGTTGGGGATGACGCCCTGCCCGGCATCACCGCCGCGGCCAAGGTGCAGAAAAACACCGCCGAAATCCAAATGGCGGTCCTGCGTCACATCATGGCTGATACGGCCGAGGCGATGAAAGCCGAGGATCAGAGGATCGAGGAGCTCAGTGGCGCCAATGCCAGGCTCCTGACCGACTACGAGAAGACGATCACTCGCGCCGACGACCGGGCGAAATTTGCGCAGATGGGCGTCGCCCGCGAGCATTACGTGAAGGCGCGCGAACCGGTTCTCCAGCTCAGCCGCGCGCAAAAGAGCAAGGAAGCACAGGAGGCCAATCGCACGGCGCTGCGACCGGTGTTCGATGCCTTCAACAAGGACTGCGGAGATCTTTTCGAATCGAACGAGGCTTTCGCACAGAAGGCCGGCCATGAAAGCGAGCGCGTGGTGACGCAGGCGAATGTCGTGGTCATCGCGGCCAGCATCTTTTCCGTTCTCGTCGGGGTCGCGTTTGCGGCGATCATCACGATTGGACTGGGTCGCGTGCTGTCCCGGCTCGCGGCCTCCCTCGACCAGGGCGCCGACCAGGTCGCCTCCGCGTCCTCCCAGGTCTCCGCTTCGAGCCAGTCGCTCGCCGAGGGTGCCAGCGAACAGGCCGCGTCGCTCGAGGAAACCAGCGCGTCGCTCGAGGAGATTTCCAGCATGACCAAGCGCAATGCCGAAAACGCCAGCCGCGCCAAGGAACTGGCCGGCCAGACGCGCACGGCCGCCGACGCCGGCGCCGCCGACATGGACGACATGAAGAAGGCGATGGACGCGATCAAGGCCTCATCGGACGACATTTCGAAGATCATCAAGACGATCGACGAGATCGCGTTTCAAACGAACATCCTCGCCCTGAACGCCGCTGTGGAAGCCGCGCGCGCAGGGGAGGCCGGCATGGGTTTCGCCGTCGTGGCCGAAGAGGTCCGCAACCTCGCGCAACGCAGCGCCCAATCCGCCAAGGAAACCGCGGGCAAGATCGAGGACTCCGTCAACAAGAGCGCCAGTGGCGTGCAAATCTGCGGCAAGGTCGCGCAGTCGCTGAGCGAAATCGTGGCCAAGGCGCGCCAGGTCGACGCACTCGTGGCGGAGATCGCCCAGGCCTCGACCGAACAGACCCAGGGAATCGGCGAGGTCAACAACGCCGTCTCCCAGATGGACAAGGTCACGCAATCCAATGCCGCCGGCGCCGAGGAGTCCGCCAGCGCCTCGGAGGAATTGAATGCCCAAGCGGTGGGGCAGAAGGAATCCGTTGCGGAGCTGCTCGCCCTGGTTGGCGGCGCGCAAAAAAGTGTCCGGGAAACGCCCGCGGCGGCGCCGAGGGCCCCCGCGATGGGGAAGCACGGCAAGGTGAACGCCCGCGTTCTCCAGTCAAAGCCTTCGCCCGCCGGGAATAACCGGGGCCAGAAAAAACTCAGTTTTGTGGAGCCGGCCGCCGCGATGAACGGCAACGGGAGCCACCCGGAGGACGATCATTTCACGAGCTGAGCTTTCCACCGGTCGGGGCCGGGGATTCCTCCGGCACCGGCCACAACGTATTCAGCAACCTCTTACTTCGATGTCCAGCTCCACTCCAGAATCCATCACCTCCCTCGCCGGAAAATACCTGACCGTCGTCCTCGAAAACGAGGCCTACGGCATTGCGGTCCTGAAAGTCCGGGAGATTATCCGTATCCAAAAAATCACGCCAGTCCCGCAGATGCCGGACTATGTGCGCGGCGTCATCAACCTGCGCGGGCGGGTCATCCCCGTGGTGGACCTCCGCGTCAAGTTCGGGCTCCAAGCCGCGTTTGCCGAGCGCACGTGCATCGTCGTTGTCCAGGTCAAGCTGGACGCCGGTCAACTCGTGCAGATGGGGCTGATTGTCGACACGGTCGAGGAGGTCGTCACGTTGACCGGCAGCGAAATCGAGCCAACCCCCGACTTTGGCGCGCGGCTGAACACCGACTACATCCTCGGGATGGCCAAGGTGAAGGGCCAGGTGAAGGCCCTGCTCGACATCGACCGGGTCGTCTCGGCGGATGTCGTGCAGGCGATGACGCAGGCGGCCTGAGCGTCCGGGTCCGCACTTGTTTCCCACGGGGAAACACCAACCGGGGGAGCTCGTGCTCCCTCGGTTTTCGCATTGGCCCGAAAAAGGCACGCGAACACGAGCCATCGCCCGATGGCGTCGCGCCAAGGGCGCGGTTGACCGGAGGGGCGACTTTCCAGTCGCCCGAGACCGGTCGACCGAACGTACTTCGGCGGCAGGAAAGCCGCCGCTCCGGTGCGAATACCGACGTGCTTGGCCAGAATTGGGGGGCCAGCGCAGCGCTTGGCGAAGGAAACCTTCAAGCCAGCCACGAGGGCGCGGCGGTCCCCGGTCGGCGACCAGCCGGCCCCGTCGGACCTACGCCGTCGGGGCTGGCGCCGGCGCGGCGGCCGGGCGGCCGAGGTTGGCCTTCGCCTCGGCCACCGAGTCGTAGAAGCACCAGCCTCGCGTATCCTCAAAGCCCTTACATTCTTGGATGATTTGCCCGTTGCCCACGAGGGCGAACTGCATCGCCAGCTCCCGGCACGTCTGCATCGCCTGGAAAAGCAGCTTGATGACGCCCATGTGCAGCGAGCGAATCTGGTGCACATCGATCACCACCTTGTTGAGCCCGGCATCCACCGCCGCGGCGAACTTTTGCTTCAGGTAGGTGGCGGCCTCGGCAATCACCGCCGGCGAGCACGCCTCGGGAAGGCGCATCACCAGCAAATCTTCGTCCACCGCATAATAGCGCTGCGACATGTCGAGGTTCATCGCCTTCGCGATCTTCGCCTCCAGCTCCTCCATGTCGATCGGCTTGGTGACGATCGAGGTGAAACCCACCATCTGCGCCTGTTGCTGCTGCGCCGTCTCGGTCTTCACGACCAGCCCAAACACGGGAGTGTATTTGGTTTTCAAATTCGCCCGCACCAGCCGGAACAGCGCGAATGCCGACTCCTCCGGGAGCGAGAGGCTGACGATCACCACGTCGGGTGGTGACTTGACGCAGCACTGAATCGCCTCGGCTTGGGAGCACACGCCGTTGATGATCCAGGGCGTGTGTTTGAGTCCCTCCTGAATCTGGAGCACAATGGCGGGTTTGTCCTCGACCACCAGGATGTCGGCCGGATCCGTAATCGTTTTCGATTTCGCCGGCACCTCGCTCAACGGCTTCAAATTGATCACGCGACTGCATTTCTCGATCAGCACCTCCTCGCTGAAAGGCTTCACGAGATAATCCCGGACCCCGATCTTGGCAATCTTCAGCACGTGGTCGCGGCCGCCTTCGGCGGTGAGCATGATGACGGGAATCCCCTTGAGGGCACGGTCGGATTTCAGCTTGGTCAGCATCTCCACGCCGTCCATGACGGGCATGGTCACATCGAGCAGAATCAGATTGGGCGCCTCGCGGGCCGCGACGGCCAGACCCTCGACGCCATTGCCGGCCTCGAGGATTTCGCAATCAAGCAGCTTGAACGCCTTCCGCACGATAATGCGGACAGTCTTGGAATCATCAACCGTGAGAATCTTGTGGCGCATGGACGTGGGCGATTTAATCCCCGGACTTCATCAGGATATCGGCGATCATCTGATGGTCGCCGCAGTCGAAATGGAACACGTGCCGCACCGCCGAACTAATCGGTTCGATCGAGAAGTTCGTGCCGCGGAGAATCGACGGGATGGTGAGCTTACAGGGAAAACCGGCATCACAGAGTGCATTCTTGAAGCTGCCGACCGTCATGTTGGTGAGTTCGCCGATGGCGTCGTTGATCACCTCGTCGCCGGCGATGTCGAGTTCCGCGCCGGTCAGTCCAATCAGGTTGCCGGTACACTGGCGGGCAAACGCGAGGTCGAAGTGCAGGTACATCATGCCATTGATCTGGCCAATGAATCCCACGGTTCCGACCACCTGCGGCCGCCCCCGAGTCGGCGGAGCTCCCGGCGGGTGAACGTGTTCGCCCAATGGATTCAACCGCGGCTCGTAGCCGAGCATGGTTTTGAAGACTTCGCTGACGGCACGATTGATGTGCTCACGAATCAGCATTGGGTCAATTTCCTCGGTGGCCGGCATGTAGGTCCGCATCACGAATACGTGTACATCGGCGCGTTCGGGCACCGCTTAACCGAAAACGACGACCACGCGCAGCTTTCCTGCCCGCGCATTGCCCGGAGCGCGACACGGCACGATCTTCCGGCAACCGTTTTGCCCTGACCGTGCCCTTCCGCCGGCTCAGCCGTCCGTGGACACGGGCTCCGCGCTGAAGTCCGGGTCGGACGCACGGTACTCCTGAAGTTTGTTCCGGAGAGTTCGAATGCTGATTCCGAGTGCCTGTGCCGCCTGAGTGCGGTTGCCGGCAGTCTGTCGCAGCGCGGCGAGAATCGCCTGTTTCTCCAACTCGTCCAAACGGATCACCGGGAACTCTGGGATGGGATCGGCGGCGGAGGCAGGCACCTCGAGCGCCTGCAGGATTGCCGGCGGGACGTGCAGCGCGTCCACCCAAGGTTGGGTGGAATCGAGAGTCGTCGGCTGCAGATCGCCCGGGAGACCGAGCGCCGCCGAACTGACCGGCCGGCCGCTCCCGGAAAGGATGACCGCGCGCTCGACCGTATTCTGCAGCTCGCGCACATTGCCCGGCCAGCGGTACGCCAGGATGGCGGCCCGCGCTGAATCGGAAAATCCGGCGACGGCCACCCCGTGCTTGCGCGCAAAACGACCGAGAAAGTGTTCTGCCAGCTCCGGAATGTCCTCGGGGCGTTCCCGGAGCGGCGGCACGTGCACCGGGAAGACGTTCAAGCGGTAATAAAGATCCTGGCGGAACGCCCCCTGGTTCACCTGCGACAGCAAATCGCGGTTGGACGTGGCGATGATCCGCACGTTGACCTTGATCGTCCGGCTCCCACCCACCCGCTCGAACTCGCGCTCCTGGAGGACCCGCAGCAGCTTCGCCTGCACGTTGAGCGGAATCTCGCTCACCTCGTCGAGCAGGAGCGTGCCATTGTGGGCCAGCTCAAAGCGGCCCTCCCGTCGATCCATCGCGCCCGTGAAGGCGCCGCGCTCGTGGCCGAAAAATTCACTCTCGATGAGGTTCTCGGAAACAGCGGCGCAATTCACCTTGATGTACGGCCGGCCGTGCCGGGGGCTGAGGCGGTAAAACTCACGCGCCACCATCTCCTTGCCGGTTCCGCTTTCTCCGGTAATCAGCACGGTGGCGTCCGTTGGAGCCACGCGCTCGATGAGCTGCCGCAGCCGCAGCATCGATGGGCTGCGTCCCACCAACTCCCGTTCGGACTTTTCGTTCAGCAGCGCGTTGACCTGGACCAGCTGCCGGTACGTCTGCGCCTTTCGCAGAATCACTTCAATCTGCGCCACCGTGAAGGGCTTCAACAGATAGTCGAAGGCTCCCGCCCGCATGCACGCCACCGCGGAATCGACGCTGCCGAAACCGGTAATCATCACCACTATCGGGGGATCGGATCGCGCGGTAATCTGCTCGAGAAACTTCAACCCATCCCCGTCGGGCAGCCGAAGATCCAGTAGCATGAGATCAAAGCGTTCACGCGCGAGCGCCGCGGCGGCCTGGGCCAGCGTATCGGCGCACACCACCTGCAATTTGTGGGATCGAAAAAGCCCGTCCAGGAGTGCCCGAAGGATGATATCGTCCTCAACGACAAGGATTTTATCGAGTGACATGGCTGAAACGCGAAGAAGCGAGCTGGCGTACGCGCCACTACACTCGTCGCGCGTCGGCAATTCAATCGCGAATGAGTCGGAGCGTAGAACTTCCACCTCAAAAATCGGCCGGCCTCGGCGGCGACGCTGCTCTGCCACTCGAAAAATACGCCTTCGCCCCTGAAGATTTCGCTCAAGTGTCCGCGGCGGAAACCGATGGGGAGTGTTGCGATGCGTCTACTCTCGTTCCTCTCCGAAATTGAGCGCGCCATCACTGCCGAGACTCCGCCGACCGAAGGTGGCGGATGGGAGGCCTCACGTATGGTCAACTTCCAGCAGGGCCTCGCCCGGCTGACCCTGCGATCACGCGACCCCGAGAGCTTGTGCCCATCGGGAGCGATCTTCCTGCAGGCTTTTGCCCTCGCCGACGGTTCCGTCTGTCTCAAGGCCAGCCTGACCTGGAAGGGCAGCGATGCATTTCCGTCCATTTTCGTGTATGCCACGCCGTCCCTGAACTGGAAGTTGGAAGCCAGTCGCGTGGCGTGCGCCTGGATTGAAGGGCCGGTCAACACCGGCGCCGCGGCTACGACAGAATTGGTAAACACGTTCCCGTCGCTCGCCGCGAACGCGATGTGACGCCCCGCTGCCGGCCGCCGGCATTCGCAGCGGAGCGGCGGCTTTCCTGCCGCCGAAGTACGTTCGGTCGACCGGTCTTGGGCGACTGGAAAGTCGCCCCTCCGGTCAACCGCGCCCTTGGCGCGACGCCATACGCGGTGGCAAATCTGTGGGGCAAGCGCAGCTCTAGCCGGCAAGCGACAACTGCGGCGGCAGAGGCGTGAAGCGTCCGTAGGCCGGCCCCACTCGCGCCAGCCGCCGTCGGTGCGAATCCCAAACCCGCCGTTGATCGTCAATCCGAGCCATCTCGGTCGCAAGCCATCGGCTGGTCTCCTCGCGTTGCCCGTGGCAAGTTTCGAGGAGTTCACGCGCCCCTGCGGCGGCGTCTCCGTGTCTGACGAGAAATTCGATCAAGGGCGCCGCGCGATCCTGAATTTCGGTCACGGTTTCGAAGTCTCCGGAGTACACGGCGTGCACCTCCTCCTTGACCAGGCCGGCCAGGGCCGCCGCGATTCGGGTGCACTTGCGCTCGAGCGTGGTCATGAAATCCGGACAGACTTGGGCGGCCGCATCAGGCCAGGCCATGCACGCGGTCAGGCGTGCGGGGAGAGGAGGACTGGCTCAACATCTCGGCCCATGCGTCGCGCAACTCGCGCACCAGGCGTTCGACTTCAATCACCGGCTCGACCCGTTTTTGAATATTCGCCTCGAGCAGCCTCCGATGGTGGTACTCGTAAAGTCGCTGCATGGTGCGGGCGAACTCGCCGCCCGCCTCGAAATTCAGTCCCGCCTGCAATTCCAACAGGATATTCTGCGCCTTCAGGAGCTGCTGGTTGATCATCTCGATGCGGCGCGGGGTGTCTTCCGGCGCCTCCAGGAAATGGCGACCAAGTTGGAGTGCCGTCAACGCGCCGTCGTAGAGCATCAGGACCAGCTGGCCTGGGCTGGCGGTGAGCACCGCGTTGGCGCGGTAAGTGCGAGCGTAGCCCTGCGCGAACATAGGGAAACGGAAACTCAGATTTCCTGTTCGCTCGGGTCATCGGCCCGAAGGATCTGTTCCGCCACCTTGCGCACGATCGCGGCATCCGGGTACGCCGGATCGGCTGCGAGCTGCAGCCCCCGTGTCACCACTTCGGGGCGGATTTCCGGCTGGCGGGCCAGCTCGGCGCGCAAGAACGCGGCCTGTTCTGTTGAAACACTATCCGGTCGTGGCGCCGGTGCGCGGACCACGGACTTAGCCGGCACAGAAACGGGTTCGGGCCGGCTGCTGCGATCAGGCGAGGAAGCGGATGAGATCATGATCAGGGAGGTAGAAAAGGGTCAGCGCGGTGAAAACACCGCAACGAGGGCTGGTTGTTTGTAGGTAATATCGGTCACGGGCGGCAAAACTTAACCAAACAAAGGCGTTTATCCCGGCTGCATCAGCGACTCCCAATCGCGTGCGGGGCTGGTGCAACCGAATTCAGGCGCACCGGTGGCAGCGTGCCAAACATGGCCGTCGCCGCGTAGCCGGCAAAACGCAACGGCGATTGCAGCACAAAGCCCGTGCCATCCGCCGGCACGCCTCCATGGTCGAGTCCGAGGTAATGATGACGCGCGCTATTGGCGACCTCGGGGATCATGGCCGCGAACACCTGGTCGAATGACCACACCAGCGACGTCTCCTCGAAGCGCGCCAGCTTCGCCCGAAAGCCCATCGTCAGGGGTGGGTACGCGTTAAACGCCGTGAGGTCGACGAAGAGCACCGCATCGGCGGCGAACTCCCGGCGCAGCCAGGAGAAAAACTGCGGCGGCAGAGCGGCGGCCGAGGCGAGCGCCTCGGACTGGAAACGGGTCTGGCACTGGGTCCGGCTGAGCAGCACTACCTCGAAACGGTTCTGCTGCAACAGGGCGACCCGCAGTACCGCGTCGAGCTCGCGCGCCGTTTCGCGCGCCTCCGAATGCCCGGTCCAGATCGGCAGCAGCACCACGCGGCGGATGCCTTCGAGGCTGGCGGCCGCCTGGTAATTTTGAGGCACAAAGAACGGGCCCACGCGCGCCGCGTCCTGCACCGGCGGATGCATGCAGCCGCCGAGCAGCAACGCCATCGCTGCGAGAAAGTGCCCGCCGGCCACCCGGCCGGGGATGATGTTAAATGTCGTGGCGCGATTCATGGGCCGGTTCATTTGCTCGCGAACATGCCGTCCAAGGCGGACTGCTGTTGCTTGATCGTCGCTTGCGCCCGCTCCATCTGGAGAAACGCCGCTTCCATCAGCTGCCGCTGCTGATCGAGACGTCGTTCGATCGCGGAAATCTGCTCGGCCAGGCCGTTGCTCGAGACATTAATCCGTGCCTGCTGGTCCTTGTTCTGGGTGCTGATTCTGGAGACGAACTCTTCCAGCCGGGCCGAGAAACCCACTTCCGCCTTTCCGAAGAACTCCGCCACCGCGGAATTCGAATCCGCCAGCATCCCCGACAGCTTCGCGGTGTCCGCAAGCTCCAGCTCGTTCGAGCCCCGCTTGAAATCGAAGCCGAGATCGTTGAGCCGTGCCACGCTGCCGGTCAGCCCGCTGATTCCCGTGAATGCCAGGCTCCGGAGCGATCGGGCCCAGTCCTGAATCTCCCGATTGGCGGCCAGCGGCGCCAAAGTCATCTTCCCTTTACCATCCGAGGAGATTTGTGTCTGGGCGTCGATGAACTGCTGGACCTCGTTGAATCGCGCAATGAACGTGTCGATTCGCGCCCGCATCGCCCCGGTGTCGCCCCCCACCGTGATTGACTGCACTGCCTCCGTATCGGCGGTGACGCTGAGCCCGGAAATCCCGTGGACCGCCGCGGTCAGCGTGTTGCTCGCACTGCGCAGGGTCTCGCCGCCATTGATGCTGAACTCGGCATCGCGGCCGCGCACCAGGCCGGGTCCGTCCGCCAGCCCCAACGCGGAAAGCAGTCCGCCCGTCGTATCAGTGGCCGTGATACCGAGATCCCCGGTCACCTGGTTGGTGAGCAGCACCCGGTCGGCGGTGGCGTCGTAGGTCGCGTTCACGCCGGCGCCGGACTCGTTGATCCGCCGGAGCACGGCGGCCAGCGAATCGGTGTTGACGTTGTACGCGAGGTTGACGCCGTTGATCGTGAAGGTGCCGTTGCCCTCGGCGTCGGCCGCCAGGTCGGCGGCGAAGTTTCCACTGGCGAGCGGCGCGTTCAGCTTCACCGATCCCAGGGCCGCCGCACTCGTGGCCGAGGCGGTGCCGCTGTTGCCCAGCCGGAAGGCGCCGAGGAAATTGCTCGTGTCGTTCGCCGCCCCCAGCATGAGGCTGCCGCTGCCACTGGTAAGCGTCACGCGATCGGTGCTGGAATCGTAGCTGGCGGTCACGTCGCCGCCCGTCGCGGCCGTAATCGCGTTGAATGCTTCCTGCAGTGAATCGGTGAGCGCGACGGTGATGCGGTGGCCGTTGATCGAAAACGTCCCGGCGGAAACCCCCGTGCGGAGCGGGAGCGTGGCGAGGGTGAGATTAGCGAGGTCGACCGGCTCCTCCGCCAGCGGATGCGCAATCCCCGGGCGGCCCGGCAGCGCGGCCGGCCGGGCGAGCTGGGTGACGGCCACCTGGTAGGTGCC
The DNA here is from genome assembly GCA_038204695.1 of Opitutales bacterium. Lineage (GTDB taxonomy): Bacteria > Verrucomicrobiota > Verrucomicrobiia > Opitutales > Opitutaceae > ER46. The sequence continues at coordinate 13,935 of JBBRCR010000051.1, forward strand.
CAAAGGAGTCTCCGAACCCGCCGCGAGCTTCCAGCTCGAGCCGGCGGTCGTGGAACTGACCGTGCGCTGGGAAAACACGCCGCTGCTGCGCAGCGCATTCGCGGCATCCTTCAACGCGGTGAGCCGTGTGCCGAGCGTGTCGAGCAGACCGACCTTCTGGCTGTTCGCGGCCCGCTCCGCCGCGATGCGCTGCACGGGCGCCCGCTCGATCTCCATGATTTGGTCGAGGAAGGTTTTCCAATCGAAACCGGAAGCGAGGCCGGCGACTTGCAGTGAGGTTCCCATGTGGTGATACCTGCTATATCGGCACGCGCGCGGTCGGCTTGAGTGGCGTTTGGTTGAGGAAAAAACGCACGGGACCGCGGAATTATTTTTGCGATTTCGCGTAAAGGTTCCGCGCAAGCGGACCGATAGCTGGCGTGTCGAGACGATAGTCCCGACCGGCGCGAATCGGAGCCGCCCCCCGATTACGAATGCAGCACGGACGCTGCGCTCAACGATCAAGGAAGATCACGATGTCAGTCGTCATCAACACCAACTTCGCGGCCGCTGTGGCCGCCAACAACCTCGCCGCCTCGAACGGCATGTTACAAAAGAGCCTGAACCGGCTCTCCAGCGGATCGAAGATTGTCACCCCTTCCGATGATGCCGGTGGCCTGGCCGTCGCGATGAAGCTGTCGGCGGCGGCGCGGCGCTCCGGCGCCACCCTGAACAACGTCGGCAATGCCGTTTCCTTCCTGCAAAATCAGGAGGGCGTCATGAAAGTCGCGGGGAAGATCCTGGAACGAATGAGCGAGCTTGCCACGTTGTATACGGACCCGACCAAGGGCACTTCAGACAAAGCGAACTACGACACAGAGTTCACGGCTCTTACCGCTGAACTCGGCAAGCTTGCGGGCGAGACGTTCAACGGCATCGGCCTCTTCGGCTCGGCCGGAGCGATCAGCGTCAATACGACCGAGAGCGGCGGCGGCGCGATTGTCACCGATGCCATCACGATGCCGACCACCGGGCCGGTGATCACGAACTTGACCACCATCACCAGCGCAATCGGCGGCCTCGCGACGGCGCGCGCCGGCAACGGCGCCGCGCAGAGCCGGTTGGGGTTCGCCGCCGAGGTGTTGACGGTTAATAAGCAGAATCTCGAATCGGCCATTAGTCGCATCATGGATGTCGACGTGGCCGCGGAATCCACCCAGCTCGCCCGTTGGAACATCCTGGTGCAATCCGGCACCGCGATGCTCACGCAGGCCAACCAGAGCGCCCAGAGCGCGCTCAGGCTCCTGCAGTAGGCCGGCCGCCCTGACCGCCGCCGGGCCGGTCCACGGCCCCGCGGTCAGCCGCCGGAAGGAGTCCGCCCGCCGGGCGGGCCGCCTACGTAATCGGTTCCTTGATACATCAGTTTCCCTTTCGTGTCCCGCTTCGCGGGGCACGCCCCCTTTGAGATTAACGTCTCGAGCGGCGCGGTCCACGCCGACTACCAGGACCCGTGGCGACGACGGATGGTCGCATCAAGATCAAGGATAGAACCATGTCAGTTGTCATTAATACCAACTACGCGGCGACGGTTGCCTCCAACAACCTCGCCGCTTCGAATGAAAGCCTGCAACGGAGCCTCAACCGGCTCTCGAGCGGGTCGAAAATCGTCAATCCATCGGATGATGCCGGCGGTCTGGCGGTCTCAATGAAACTGTCCGCGGCGGCGCGGCGCTCCGGCGCGGCGTCGAACAACGTAGGTAACGCCGTTTCGTTCCTGCAGACCCAGGAAGGCGTGATGAAGGTGGCGGGCAAAATCCTGGACCGCATGAGCGAGCTTGCCACGTTGTATACGGACCCGACCAAGGGCACTACAGACAAAGCGAACTACGGCACGGAGTTCACGGCTCTTACCGCTGAACTCGGCAAGCTTGCGGCCGAGACGTTCAACGGCATCGGCCTCTTCGGCTCGGCCGGAGCGATTAGCGTCAATACGACCGAGAGCGGCGGCGGCGCGATCACCGGCGCGAACATCACAATGCCGACGAGCGCACCGGTGATAACGGACCTGACCACGATCACCGCGGCGATTACCCAACTCGCGACCGATCGCGCCGCCAACGGTGCCACGCAGAGCCGCCTGGGTTTCGCCTCGGAGGTGCTCACGGTCAACAAGCAGAACCTCGAAGCCGCCAACAGCCGCATCACGGATGTCGACGTCGCCTCGGAGTCCACCCAGCTCGCGCGCTGGAACATCCTGGTGCAGTCCGGCACCGCGATGCTCTCGCAAGCGAATCAGACCGCGCAAAGCGCTCTGCGCCTGCTCCAGTAACGAAACCTCATCAGGGATCGTCCTGATACGCCCATCCTGGCCGCCGCCTCAAAACGGCGGCCAGGCAAACGCGAAAAAGGGCGCAAGCTCCCTGCGGAGGCCCCGGCCAGGAGTGCAGTCGTCAGGTCTGGGTGGTCTTCCTGCTACTAGGCCCCGGCGTCCCCGCCGGGGCCTTCGCATTTTTAAGGGCAGAGCACGCTCTGCTTCCGTGAAGACGCGGCGCCCTCGCGGCGTAGGTCCGAATGGGTTACGGGCGCGCCGCCGCGATCATCTCCGCCACGACCGTGCCGACGGTCTCGCAGCGATTGAAGTGCTCGAAAATCCGCCGCCGCTCGTCGACGGGTAATGCCAGCGCGCGCTCACACGCCTCGACGAGCGCCTTCCGGTTGCCGTGCGAATAGCGCAAAATCAACCCGGCCGCCGCCAGTTCATCGAGCCGCCCGCCGGTCTTTGAGTTCTCCGACACCGGCACCATCCCGAGACACCCCGACCAAAACGGCCGGTCGGTGTGCGAGCGGCTCATCGCCGGCGACACGAAGTGCCGGCCTTCGGGACACACGCTGACCTTGAACCGATTCAGCGAAAACCGATCCGCCACGCTGACCGAGTGATCGTGGCTCGCGACAAACCGATCCTTGAACGTCTGCCGCAGAAAATCGATCTGCCGCTGGCGATGCGGCGTGAGCCCAAGCTGCGAGCCGAGAAAAATGATCTTCTCCTCCGGTGCCTCGTTGAACGGCACGGCAAACGGCACCAGATTGGCGACCCAGCTCCGATGCAGCGTCCGGCACTCCGGCCGAAGCCGCGCGCGTCCCGCCTCGACCAACGGCGACTCGTCGTGAATCAAGACATCCAGATACGGCGCGATGTCGTTGAAGCACGCCATCGTCCGGCTCGCCTCGTCGAATGCATAGAGCAGATGTTTGACGCCCGCCTGCGCGAGCAGTTCGAAAACTTTGCCGGCCGCCTGCTTCAACGCCTGCGGTTGCTGCCCCATCGTGACGAGCCAGCGTTCCTCACCCGGCTCGCGCGGTTTTTGGGCAAACTCGAGCAACCCGGCCGGGCCGCACACCCACGCCGGCAGAAACTCCAGGCAGTCGTGTCGCATCGACGCGAAACAACGCGCGTTCTCGCCATACCAGTCGCAATCGAGCCGCGCGCGGGCCCGGAGCGTGGCGTCGTGCGGATTCGCCAGCCTGGGCGTCAGATCGATCACCGGCGCACGCGCCACATACGCCCCACTCTCCTCGAGCCTGTCCGCCCACGTATTGAAATAGCAGATGCGCAGCATCCGGCGGGCGGCGTCTGCCGTTCCGGCGCCACCGCAGCGTTGGGCCGTCTCCTGATCCGCGAGCGACGGTCTCATGCCGCGACCAGCACCGCAGCCGGCACCTGCGCCAGCAGTTGGGTCCAAAACGACTGCACGCTCTGGTCCGCGCGAAAGGCCGCGGCGGCGCCCCGCGCCTGCGCCTGCAGCCGGCCGAGGTCCCGCAACGCCCGCTCGAGCGCACCCGCCAGCGCGGCGCCCGTCCACGTCTCCGCGGTCGAGACACCGAGCCCGAACTCGCGACCCTGCCGCGCGGCCACGGTATTCGCCGGCACTACGACGACCTTGCCCAGCGCGGCCGCCTCGGCGAACACACCGGAGGAGCAGTGTCCGTAATATGAAGGCGAATACGGGAGCAGCACGATGTCCGCCTCCGCCAGGAGCCGATGATAGTGCTCCGGCGACAATGCGCCCTCCACGACGCGCACGTCCGCCGGCGGCTGGCCGTCCAGCCACTGACACACGGGCGCGAAAATCGCATCGGCGCGGCTCTGCACCTGCACGATGAACCGGGGGCGGGGCGAGCGGCGGCTGCAATGGGCGATGATTTCCGGGAGCAGGTGAAATCCCTTCAACGGGCTGACATGCCCGAGATACACGACCGTCGGCCGATTGCCCGCGACGGATGGCTCCGGGGGCGTTTCCAGCGGCTCCATCGCGACCGGCAGCTCCAGCACCGGCTGGCCGAGCATGGCATGAAAGGCATCCGCCATTTCCCGCGTATCGGTGCAGAAAAGTGTCCGTGGTTGGGCCGCGACGAGTGACAGCGCCGCGTAGCGGTAGAGATGCGCGATCAAATCACGATTCGCCCGGTTCTTAATGTATTCCATCGCGGGCGTCAGATAGCGCAGGAGCACCGCCACGGCCGGACGCCGCGCGGCGGGAATCCGCCCGAGCCAGAGCGCGATCGCGTAGAGCTGGTTCTGCTGCAGCGTCGGAAAGAACAGCAGATCCTCCGCGCTGAGCCGATCGACGGGGATGCGGCTCAGGTCTGCCGCAAAGGCCTGGTTCACGGCGTGGAAATTCTCCAGCGCCCACACCTCGGGATCGCGGCCGACTTCCGCAAAAATATCGTGGGAGAAGATCGGCTCCGGCCGGAGCCCCTCACACGCGACCTGGCACGTTTTCCGCGCATAGATCGACACGGGCACGCCGCGGCGCCGCACCTCGCGCACCGCTTGCGCGCAATAGTTGAAATAATGACCGCGGTAATCGACGAGCTGCGGATCGAGAATATGAAGCTGCCGCATGAGAGGCGATGGGTTCATGGCCCGCGCCTCAGTTGGCGCACGTCTCCGACATCGTGATACGCCGGCCGCGGTCGGAATCAAACTCCGCCGCCAGCTGCAGCGCCTCAACGCATTCCCCGTCGAGTTCCAGCGCGCGCTGCAACGCGGCATTTGCCGCCGGCCGGTGCCGGAGCTTGCGCTGGGCCGCCGCGAGTTGCACCCAGATCTGCGGTTGCTGCGGATCGGTGGCCAGCGCGGCTTCGAAACATTGCCGCGCCTGCGCGTGCTGCCCCTGGTACATGTGGAGGCTGCCCAAAGTTGCGAGAATCTGTGGATGCCCCGGCGCCTCGGCCAGCGCTCCTTCCAGGGCGCCGCGACTGGCCGGCAGGTCGCCGCGCCCGAGGTGCTCATTGCCCGTCGCGATCAACTGCCGCGCAAGGCCGGAGAGCGGCACAGTTCGCGCCACCGCACCAGCATGCTGCCGGATCTGGGCGGCAAGCGCCTCGTCGTCGGTGAGCGCCGCCCAATCGACCCGCCAAATATCCAGCCCGGCAAAACGGGCCACGCCCACCGTGCGAAACCACTCCAGCACCTCGCGCACGCGACGCTCGTCGCGCCCGGCGGACACCGCTGCATTGAGGTCGGCGTCACCGGCGAACCAGTCCGCCGGCACGTCGCGCAGTTGCCGGCCCGCTTCGTTCTCGCTTGGCGCATACTGCTCGTTGATCTCGGCGGCGGCGCGTTTCGGCTGCCGGATTCGCTCGAGACATCGATACCACGCCTGCTTGATCTGGAGATTCGGCCAGTCGACAAACTGGAAGTGCAGCACGCCGTGAACATAGTTGACGACGCTCACCGTGCGGCCGCCCAGACCTTGGGGGATGCGCAACGTGTGAATGAAGCCCGAGCGATAGGTCGCACACCCGTCGTCGCAAAATGCGAACGCCTTGCTCGCATAGGTCCAGGATGAGGCATCGAAACGATACTGCCGCGGGCTGCGCCAGAGCTGGATCCAGGACATCGCGAGCGATTCTCCCGGGCGCAACGAGAGCACCAGCCGGCGCAGGTAATCGTCGCGGGCGCAGTTCGCGGTGAACGCCTCGTCGGCATCGAGCACCACAAAATGCGTGCCGCCCAACCTCCGGCCGGCCTCGAGCAACGCATTGCGATCGCCCGGCTCGTCGCGGTGCCACTTTTCCTTGCGAATGATGCGCTCAACCTTGCATTCGGCCGCGAGCGATTCCACCACGCGCACCGAGTCATCGTCGGAACAGTCGTCCAGATAGACCACGGCATCGACGTGGGCCTTGAGCGAGCGCAGGCAAAACGGAAGACGCCCCGCTTCGTTGCGGGCGGGAATCAGCGCGACAATCCGGGCTGGCTTTTCACCCGACGGAACTACAACTGGCTTGTTTCCGGGCGGCTCGCGCGTGAACTCGTCGACCCGCGAAGTGCCCGGACTCGGGCCGCCGGCCGTGCACGCGTCGATCAACGCCACGTCGCGGCGATCCTTGCCTTCGTCGCGCTTCACTTTGAGGGCGCGAATCACGTGCAGCGCGGCGAACTTCGCTCCGAAGGCGTGGAAATGATTCGCCGGATCGAAGATGATGTCGTCGCGGCCGATGGTGTGGTGATGCGCGTCGGGGTTGTGACTGTTCACCTCCGGCATCACCGGCGTGAAGTCCGCCTCGCCAAAATGAAGTACGTCCAGATCCTGAGCATCGCGCAGACCGTACGCCGCCATGACGGCGCTGCCATCAATCGCGAAATCCTCGGGGTCGCGCCCGCTCTGACGCAGCCAGCCGCGGTAGCGCTCGAGGTGGCGCACGAAGCGCTCGAGATACCGCGGCTCGGCGTGATTCAGAAAATGGATACTGTTCGCGTTGAGCAGCAACCGGGCGAGCCGCAGCGTGTCGGCGTGGGTGTCGTTGATGTGCACCGAGTGGTTCTCGAGGCCAAAGAGGGCGCGCACCGCGGCTTTCGCCTCCCGCACCGCGCCGAGGTCGGCGGCTTGAAACACGAACACGCGCAAGGGCCCGTCCCCGCGAAAGCACGGCTCCATTTTCCCCTTGGTGCCGGCGAAGCCATTCCGCCAGTCTCCCAGCCACGGTTCGCCGGCGTAGATCTCGCGGATGAGGTTTCGGGCCCCCCGGCGGTTCAGCGTCACCGCGCGGGCGTGCACGATCCGGCCGTGCTGCTCCAGCGCGGCCCGCAGTTCGGCGTCGCGGCCCACCGCCGAAGGAAATACCGCGACGACGTACGTGTCGGGACGCCAGCGGCAGTACTCGATGGCGCACGCGTCGGCAAATTCCGGCGCCAGCCCGCGGCGCGCGAAGAACTCGCTGCCAAACCGGTTCGCCGCGACGTCGAAGCTGAGCGTCGCAATGGGCCGTTGGTGCAGCAGGCACGCAGCCGCCCGATGTCCCCCGTCGATCAATACGCATTCGCGGCCGAGCGGCACCAGCGTGCGCTCCGGATCGAAGCCGCGCGTCTTGATGTCGTCGAGCAGGTGATCAAAGGCCGCGAAATAGTCACCGAGGTTGTGCTTGCGGCCGTCGCCCTCGGTGCAGGTGCCGTGTGAGAACGCCGCGATATGCGCCGCATACACCCGGCGCGCGAAGTCCGAACCGACGCCGGCCGCCCGATGCCGCGCGTAAAGGAGCTTTGCCGGAAGGTCGAAACGGTCCGGCGTGAGCAACTCCAGCGGTGCGCGAGTCTCCAGCCGCGCGTCGCGATCGCGCGGCAGGGTTCCGAGGCCGACGAGGTGCGGATTCAGCCGGCCGAGCACGGCGGGCAGTTCCGTTGGGCTGATGTTCCGGCTTCCACTGGGCGACGCGGACCCGGTGTTGTGGCCATTCGTGACGGCCACCGGAGCCAGCGCACGGATGGCGGGCGAACTCGCCACAATAAGCCCGTCCACCGAGGCGCTGTCGGCGACGGAGTGCTCCGCGATGATCTGAAAGCCCCGCATCCGCAAAAATTCGAGACACGCTTCATGCCGGTCGTGGTGGGTCGAGAGCACGACGTAGCCGATCCTGCCCGCCGCGATCGCCGCCGTGCAGCCACGCAACAGGTCCAGTTCCGCACCCTGAATGTCGGCGTGCAGCACGTGCACGAACGGGATGTCATGCCGTGTCACATAATCGTCGATACAGAGCCTTGCGAGCGTGTGCCGCGTGCCATCCCAGTCCACGAACTCGGCGGTGGGCGCCGAGGTCGACCCGATGAACGCGCGGGTAAAGGTGCCCGCAAACCCGTTCACGGCGAAATTGCGCCGGCCGGCTTCCAGCTTGGCTTCATTCGGCTCGATCAGGTGGTTTTGCGCGCCGGAAACCGCGTGATGGAACCAGAGCGAATAGTAAGCCCAGAAGGAGCCCGCCTCGATCATCACCGCCCCCGGCGGCAGCGCCTGCACGATCGCGTGGAAGACGCGTTCCTCCTGCGGTTCGTGATGGCCGCGCAGACAGCGGATGATTTGGGTCATCCAATCGCCGTGATAGCAGCCCTGGATGATCTTCACGCCGTTGTGCATCACCTGCAGTGGCGGATCACCGGCCAGAACCTCGCCGGCACCGGGCACCTTGGGAATCGTATCGGCGTCGCGACAGGCGATCGTCTTCAGCACCCGGGCCCGCATCTCCGCCGGCACGAGCGAGAGATCCGGCACAGGCGCAACCGTCGCCGGCGACAACGCCACGAGCGCACTCCGCGGCTTCCGCTGGCCGCTGGCCGCGATGAAATCCTGACCGTTATCCTGCAGGGTGGCGTAACCCTCGCGGCGGAGGACTTCGGCAATCGCGGCCTTGTGCTCCCCATATTCGATCACAATGAGCTGCGGCCGGAACCGCGCGAAATCGATGCTGCGCAGGACCTCGAGATCGTGACCCTCGGTGTCGATGCTGATGAAGTCGAAATCAGTGATCGCGGCCTCGTCGAGCAGGCGCGTCAACCGGCGCACCGGGACCTGCTCCCGGGTCCAGATGGCCCCGAACTCCCGCTGCCACCGCGCGGTATCGGCCTCCCCCAGCGTGGCCACGTCGCTGCCCCAGTCAGGTAAATGTGGATACGTCGAGACGTTGATCGCGAGTTCACCGTCGCTCGTCGAGACGGCGGACTGCACGCACCGGACCGTCGAACCGGCATACGCCGCCGCGAGTTTTCGGAAATTCTTCGACACCGGTTCGAACGCGATTCCGCTCCAGCCATGCGTCTCATGCAGCCGCCGGACATTCGAGTAATGCACCCCGTCGAACGCGCCCACCTCGACGAAGACCTTCGTCCGCGATGGATGCCGGGTGAAAAACTCCTCGATGATTCGGTCCTGACCGAGCTGCGAATAATAGCCGCGCCCATGCTTCGGCAGTTCGCGCGCGAACCAGAACCCCGGGTTCGCCTTCAGCACGGCGGCACACGCCTCGTCAACCAGGTTTAGCTGTCCGGCCGACCGTGCCGCCTGCGCGATGTACCATCCGACGCGCCAATGCACACAACCGCGGTCGATCGCGTGTCCGAACGCATCGATCGCCGCCTGCCACTGGCCGCGCGCGCGCGCGGCGAGGCCGAGCCAGAGATAGTTGAAGGGATCGGCCGGCGCGCACGCCAGCTGCTGCTGGAGTGCGACCACGTCCGGATCGGACATCGCGGCGATCGTTTCCTCGGCGGCCAGGATGTGCGGCAGGTTGGCCGGGCTGGGGTCGGACTCACGGCTGGTACGATACGCACTCGAAATCGTCGTGCTCATGGCGGGGTGGAAAATCAGCGCTCGAACTGCAGGTGAGCCGGCGCGAAGTCAGGCACCGTTGTCGGGTTCGCGTCTTCGAGCTGGCGCAGGACCTCCTGCGCGTCGGACGCGATTTCGGTGGCGCCGACCTGGCCCGCCAGGTCCGCCAGCATTTGCCAGGCCCCGACCTGCGACGCGTCGATCCGCAGGCATGTTTCGAGCGCCTGAATCGCCTGCGGCACCTGCTGGTTCCGGACCAGCGCGCCCGCGAGTTCGAGCCACACCGTCACGTCTCCGGGCGCATTCGCCACGGCGGCCAGCAAATACTCGACCGCGCGGGCGGTGCGGCCGGCATTCAGCAGCGCCCGCGCGTGCATCATCCGGCTGACCGCATCGATGGGGACATCGGCGGGCACCCGGAGCGGCGCCTTGGCCCGGCGGAATTCGTCCGCCCCGAAGGTCGTGAGTTCGTCGAACGCCGTCTCCAGCACGGCGCCGAACGTGTCGCTGGCGGCGAGCGTATCCATGAACCCCGGGCCAGCCGTCATGGCCGCCTCGATCCGTGCGCGGCACGCCACCCGCTGGCCGCGATCGTGCGCCAGGGTCCCGGCCAGCCGGTGATAGCTCTCCGCGTTCCCCGCGATCAGCTCCTCGAGCCCGCAGCTGCGCAACAGCGCGGCGCCCATGCGCGAGCGAAACGTGTCGCCTTCCCACGCCACGACCGGGAGGCCCAGTTCGAGGGGATCGACGAGCGAGTTGACGCCGCCAAAGGGAAAGGTGTCGAGATAGACGTCGCCGAGCTGCAGCAGCTCCTTCACATCCGTGCGCGACGGAAACCGTCCGCTCGAAATGACCAGTCGTTCCGACCCCACGCCGTGCGCCGCGAGCACGCGTTCGAATCCCGCCCGGAATCGGGTAATTGGATACGAAGAGGTCCAGTTCGGATTGAACGGGTGCACGAGCAGTCGTGCGTTCGGCACGGCGGCGAGTAATTTCGCCCAGGCCTCCTGCATCTCCGGGATGATCTTGAAATAGTTCGCGGCGGAAACGAACACGACCGCGTCTTCTGGCAGGCCGAACGTGGCGCGCGTCCAGCGTCTCGTGGGTTCCTGCCGATCCGGCTCGTAGTTGAACGCATGCGCCGGTCCCGGCAGCAGTGCGAGCCGCTCGGTAAAATGCGCGGCCGCCCCGGCGGACTCCGTGAGCGCACCCGAGACATAAAGATCGATCGCCGCGAATCCCGAGGTGATGCAGGACGAGTTGTTGACCACCTGCAGCGGGGCAATGCGGTGCAGCGCGAGTTGCGTCACCTCGTGGACGGTGGCGGTGACATTCGTGCCGAACACGAGTACGTCGAGATCAGCCGCGCGCAGCGTTTGCAGCTGCGCGGCGAGTTCCGACGGCAGCACGTGGAATTCGTGGGCGCGGGAGCGACAGTATTCGGCGAGCGGTGAGTCCGCCGGCCGCAGCGAATAGAGCAGGACCTCGAAACGCTCGGGGTCGAGATGCTCGAAGGTCGGCAGGGTGGTGTACGTTTCCGTCTGGGGTCCGAAATGCCGGTTGAGGAACGCCACCCGCAGGCGCCGCCCCGCGCGGGCGCGGAGCAAGGGCAGGTAAGGCATGGCCTCGTGCCCGAGGAGTCGCTGCAAGATCCGTCCGCGCAGTTCCGCATGCCGGCGCAGGCTGCCGAGCGCGAAATAGAGCGGAATGCCCGAGGCCGTCCGCAGGTACGCCTCGCCCGCGGTGCGAATGGCGGCGGAGCCCCCGTTCCGTTCGAGCAGGCGCGCCAACATTTCCAGGTGGCGGAGGACGTGCGCCGCGTAACGTTCCGCCTGGCCCGGCGCGGTAAAACCTTTCGGCACCGCGAACAACCAGCGGGTGTAATCGCCCCACAGCCAGACC
>JBBRCR010000052.1:0-25261 GCA_038204695.1 Opitutales bacterium
ACTCGCTCGGCGCTCGCCGCCACTCGTCCATGTGATGAAAAACAGTCTGGCGGCACGCGGAAGGTCCCTTTTTGAATATCACCGATGTCCATTTCACTGCATGAGCACCTCTTGAACCTCGGTACCGACGTGCAAAAAAAATGGCTGCGGCAAGTGGACGCGTGGGACAAGACGCTGACCCGCAAGGCGCAGTTTGGGGCGGCCATGGAGGCGTATCTGCGGGACAATCTCGCCGGGTTCATCGCCCGTTTGTCGGAGGCAGAGAAGAACCTGCTCGCCGAATCCGCGCATGAAGGTCGCCTGATCGGAGCCCGCGAGTTCGCCGCCAAATTTGGCGTGCCGTATCCGATGCCGAAAGGCAGCTACGACTACAACGAGCCGGTTTCGCTGCTCCACGCCGTGATTTGCGTTCCGCGGTTCCGCTTCGACGACGAGCCGCACGTCGCGCGCGAGTTGACCGAGCCGCTGCGGCGCTTGCTGCCGAAGCCAGCCGCCCCGCAAGTTCGCACGCTCGAGGCAGTGCCGGGTTTCTGGCAAAGCCGCCCGATCCATGTACATGAAGGTGAGCGGGTGGTGCCCGGCGAACTCGGCCGTGTACTGCGGCTGATCCAGGGCGGCAAGATCCACATCGCGGACTCGAGTCGGCGGCCAACGGATGCAGCGACTCGGTTGATGGGCGAGGCGTTGTTAGTTCCGGATTTTGCCTTGGAACCGCCGGCGGGGGAGATCGACCAGTGGACTGAACTCGGTGGCCCCGTTCGCGCGCACGCCTGGGGTGTGCTGGTGCAGCAATGCGGTTGGGCGAAGCCATACGCCGGCGCGCTGAAGCTGACCACCGCCGGCCAGGCGATGCTGCGCGGTTTTTCCGCGGAGGCCTTTCGCGCGGGCGTGATGGCGTTCCTCGGCGATGGCGAATTCGACGAAATGCACCGCATCCCCCACATTCGCGGCCAGTCGGGCAAGGCGCGGCGATGGATTAGCGATCCCCTCGTGCGCAAGGACGGCCTCCACGACGCATTGGGTGCGCTGCCGGTCGGCGCTTGGGTGACGTATGATGAAGCCTTGCGCATCATTGAGGCGTCGGGCGCGAATTGGGATGTGCTGAAGGAAGACGCGGGTGTGCTTTATTTCTCCGAACTGCGGTATGGCGTGATCTACGACCAGGACGCACTCAACAGCCAGTTCCTGCGCGCGCTGTTCATGGAGTCGTTTGCCACGCTCGGTTGGCTGGACATCGGCTACGTGTATCCGCACTCCCTTTGGCCGGACTTCTCCGGCGCCTGGGGTATCGACGAAATGAGTTTCTGCGGGCGTTACGACGGGCTGCTTTACGTGCGGCTCAATCCGCTCGGCGCCTATGCGCTCGGATATGCTGACAGCTATGAGTTCCGCCCTGAAACGGGACCGAAATTATTCCACGTTTCGCCGAATCTGGAGATTGATCTGACGACGGAGGTGCTCAATCCGGGCGATCGCGCGTTGCTGGAACTGATGGCTGTATCGCAGAACGAGAGGCTCTGGGTTCTCGACGCGGAACGCATTCTCACGCACGTCGAGTCCGGCGGCGCGCTCGCCGAGTTGCTGCAATTCCTGGAGGCCAACACGGCAAACTAGCTCCCGGAGGAAGTGCGCACTTTCCTGGGATCCCTCGAGCGGCGCATCGGCGCCTTCCAACGTGCTCGCGAAGCCCTGCTGCTCGAATGGGAGGATGAAGGCCTGGCGCGTCACATCGCCGACAATCCCGCGACGAACCCCCATTGTGCGTACGCCGGTGGCAGTCGGCTGGTCGTGCGGAAGGACCAACTCGCCGCCTTTCGGCGCGCGTTGAAGACCATCGGCTTTGTCATGCCGGCGGGAAAGTGAAAGCGAGCGGGTTGAAGCCGCTAGCCCTGCGCTTGCCCCACAAATTCGCTACCGCGTATGGCGTCACGCCAAGGGCGCGGTTGACGGGAAGGGCGACTTTCCAGTCGCCCGAGACCGGTCGATCGAACGTACTTCGGCGGCTGGAAAGCCGCCGCTCCGGCCAATGCCGACGTGCTTGGCAGGAATTGTGGGGCAAGCGCCGGGCTAGCGAACGCGTAATCGCCAGGTCGGAATGGCCGGCATGGCGAGGCCAGCGTCATCTTGCCTCACGCCAGCTTCGGCGTTTCCGCCAGCGCGGAATCGAGCGCCTTCAGCATCGCGGCAATCGTCTCGTCGGTCTCGTCGCCCATGTTTGAGATCCGGAAGGTCTTTCCCTTGAGCTTGCCATAACCGCCGTCGATCACGAGGTGGTGCTTCGACTTGAGCGTCTTGTTCAGCGCCGGAAGGTCCACGTTCAGCGTGTTCGCGAAGCAATTGAGCGTCACCGAGCCGTATCCTTCTTTTGGGAACAGCTTGAATCCCTTCGCGAAGAGATGCTCGCGCACGGTCTTATTCAGCCGCGCATGCCGCGCGTAACGGTTCTCGATGCCTTCCGCCTGGATGTCCTCGAGCTTCGATTTCAGCGCGTAGATCAACGGAATTACCGGCGTGCTCGGCGTCATGCCCGCCTCGTGGTTCTTCTGGAATTCCGCGAAATCGAAATAATATCCGCGCCCTTCCGTCTTGCCCGCGCGTTCGAGCGCCCGTTTCGAGACCGACAAAAGCGACAGTCCCGGAGGCAGCGCGAGCGCCTTCTGCGAGCCGGTGATGAGCACGTCGATTCCGAGCTCGTCCTTCTTGATCGGCAGCGCGCTGAACGAACTCACCGTGTCCACGATCGAAATCACCTCGGGGAACTCGCGGATCACTTCCATGATCGCGGCGAGATCGCTCATGCAGCCGCACGAGGTCTCGTTGTGAATCAACGTGACGGCGTCGTATCCGCCTTTCGCGAGTTCGCGGCGAACCGAGTGTGGATCGACCGGCTGGCCCCACTCGAATTTCAACGCGGTGGCCTGCTTCGCGTCGCGCAACGCCACGTCGTTCCACTTGTCCGAGAACGCGCCATTCATGCAGTTCAGCACTTTTTTCTGCACGACGTTGCGGAGCGACCCTTCCATCACGCCCCAGGCGCTGCTGGTCGAAATGTACACGGGATCCTTCGTCGCCATCAGTGTCTGCAGTATCGGCTGGAGCGATTGGTACAGGGCGACGAAGTCGGTGCTGCGATGCCCGATCATTGGTTGCGCCATCGCGCGCAGGGTTTTTTCTGAAACGGCAATCGGACCGGGAATGAAGAGTTTGTAGCTCATGGAAAATAGGTGCGGCGCGGGAAGGTGATATCAATAGAGTGTCGGCCGGCGGGTGCCTGTCAAAGTGCGCAGGCGCCCGGGAAAACAATTTACGCAAGGGGAATCGTCAATCTTACGTTTGTGGCGTAGCAAGAAACCTCCATGTCGCAGCCCTGGCTCAAGAAAAAGCTCAACACGCTCGAGCTGTACACGATCGACGTGATTTACGGCCGTCGCGCCGGGATGGCGGCGATCGCCTACGGCTCGTTTCTGCACGCGATGTCCTGGCTGTTCAGCGGCATCGCGCAATCGCGGCTCTGGCTGTACAAAAATCGCATCTTTCATGACCAGCCGCTCGGCTGCCTGGTCGTGGTGGTGGGCAACCTGACCGTCGGCGGCACGGGCAAGACGCCCGTGGTGGAAAAATTCGCGCGCGCACTGCGTGATCGCGGGCGTCGCGTCGCAATTCTCAGCCGGGGGTACAAGAGCAAGGCGCCGCCGTTCTGGCGGCGCTGGTGGCAGGCGCTGACGCATGCCGAGCCGCCGCCGCCGCGCATCGTGAGCGACGGCGTTCACGTGCTCCTCGATAGCGAGGAGGCGGGCGACGAGCCCTACATGCTGGCGCGCAATCTGCCCGGCGTGATCGTGCTCGTGGACAAGAACCGCGTGAACGCCGGCGCTTATGCGATCAAGAAATTCGGCTGTGACACGCTGGTGCTCGACGACGGGTTTCAGTATCTGCCGCTGAAGGGCCGGCTGAATCTACTGCTGGTGGACAAGACGAATCCCTTCGGTAACGGCCACCTGCTCCCTCGCGGCATTTTGCGCGAACCGATCAAACACCTGCGGCGCGCCAGCTACGTTTTCCTGACCAAATCAAACGGACACCGCGATCCCGAGCTCGAGCAACTGATCGAAACGCACAATCCGGGCGTGGACATCATCGAGTGCGCGCACCGGCCGAAACACCTGCAGCGTTTCGGGGTGCCGTTGAATGCGGCGGGGGCGCGCGAGTCGCTCGCGTTTGTCAAAGGCCGGCGCGTGTTTGCCTTCAGCGGCATCGCCACGCCGGAGAGCTTCGAGAAATTCCTGCGCGATCTCGGCGCGCTGCTGGTGGGCCGCGAGCGTTTCCTCGATCACTACCGGTATGAACCGGAGGACATCGAGGGGCTCTTCACACTGGCGCAGCGCGAAGGCGCCGAATGCCTGATCACGACGGAGAAGGACGCGGTGCGGATCAGCGATACCGCGGCGTTGCCGCTGCCGCTTTATTACCTGCGGCTGGAGATCGAAATCCTGCGTGGCGCCGCCGACTTCGACGAGGCGGTGGGTCGGATTTGCTTTCCGCCGAGCGGCCGCCGGGCCCGGGCGTGACGCGGGAGCGCGGGCGGCTTACTTGCCGAAGTGAGAACCGAAGGAGAAACGCCAGGCGGATTTTCAACCGCGAATGAACGCGAATAAACGCGAATCGGAATACCCCGAAGCGGAGCGAGTCGCGTAGTGGCTGCGAGCGCCGGCGTGTGGGTGAATTACGAAGTGCTTCTCTCATCTCCTCGCTGGCGCTCGCAGCCACGAATCCATCCGCCCGCTCGCGGTCATGCCGGGTGCTCCGGCTCCGGTTTCCCCTTGCGACGGCCATTTTCCCGGGCGTTAGTTCCTCCTTTCCATGATTATCGATCCCCGTTTCAACGAACTTGCGGCCGGGCTGACCGGGTTTTCCACTTCATTGAAGAAAGGCGAGCGCCTGCTGATTGACGCGTTCGATGTGCCCGACGCGATGGTCATCGCGCTGCTGCGGGCGGCGCGAAATCGGGGCGCGCATCCTTATGTGCAGATGCACCGGGCGCGCGTCACTCGGGAGATGGCGATGGGGGCCGAGGAAGCGCAGTTCGCGCCCCTCGCCGAAATCGAGCTCGCGCGGATGCAGAAAATGGACGCCTACATCGCGCTGCGCGGTTCAGAGAATATTTTCGAGGCGTCCGATGTGGCCTCCGAAAAAGTGCAGCTGGTCTCCCGGCTGATGAAACCGGTGCACGATTATCGCGTGGGGAAAACCAAGTGGGTCGTGCTGCGCTGGCCCAGTTCCGCGATGGCCCAACAGGCCGGCGTGAGCACGGAGGCGTTCGAGGATTTTTATTTCCGCGTGTGCACGCTGGATTACTCGCGCATGACGCCGGGGATGAAAGCGCTCAGCGATTTGATGAAGAAGACGGACCGCGTGGACATCAAGGGGCCGGGGACCGATCTGCGGTTTTCGATCAAGGGCATTGGCGCGCAGCCGTGTGGCGGATTGCGCAACATCCCCGACGGCGAAGTGTTCTCCTGCCCGGTGCGCGACTCGGTCGAAGGCTACATTCAGTACAACGCGCCCACCGTTTACCTCGGGGCGTCTTTCGACAATATCCGGCTGGAATTCAGCAAGGGTCGGGTCGTGAAAGGGACGGCGAACAACACGAAGAGGCTGAACGAAATTCTGGACAGCGATCCGGGCGCGCGCTACATCGGCGAATTCGCCATCGGGTTTAATCCACACATTCTGGAACCGATGCGCGACATTCTGTTCGACGAGAAGATTGCCGGCTCGTTCCATTTCACGCCGGGCCAGGCGTACGATGGCGTGGGCAACGGCAACAAGTCGCAAGTGCACTGGGACATGGTCTGTATCCAGCGGCCCGAGTACGGCGGTGGCGAAATCTGGTTCGACGGCAAACTGATCCGGAAGGACGGCCTCTTCGTGCCGAAGTCGCTCCAAAAGTTGAATCCCGAATACCTGCTGGCGAAGAAGTGAGCGCGTTCTTCGGATTAATTGCGGCCCATCCTTTCACTCCGCAGAGATTCCCGCGGCGATGGGAACGTCAGGCAGCCGAAGGTTACAGGATGGGGAAAATGATTCGCCAGCGATCCAACCATGCGTGATTTCATTCAGGTTCTGCCAAAAACCGAAACGCACCTGCACGTGGAGGGCGCGCTGCCCTACGAGTTGCTCACGGCGTGGGATTCGGAGCAATGGCCGCCGGAACCGTTGTTCCGCGCGCGCTCGTATCGCTACAGTTCGTTCCCTGACTTCGAGCGCATCCTGCTGGATCATGCGCTGCCGTGGTTCAGCACGGCTGAACGCTACCACGAGGCGGCCAAAGTGATGTTCGCAAAGCACGTGGCGCAGAATGTCCGGTACGTGGAGACAAGTTTCCACCTGCCGATCACGATGTTCATCAAACTGAACGGCCCGGAAATCATCGCGGCAATTCGCGCGGCGGTGCCGGCGGGACTGGAGGTGAGGATTTTTGCCGGGATGCTGCGCAGCGATTTCGGGGGCGACTTGCGGCCGACGATCGAGCAGTTGCACACGTGGGAGGGCCTCGCCGGCGTGGATCTGCACGGCCACGAGCAAATCCCCACCCATCCGGATACGCCGGCGATTTGGGCGAAGTTGCGCGGCGCGGGCAAAATCACGAAGTGCCACGCCGGCGAATTCGACGGGCCGGCCCGCGTGCGGGAGGCCATCGAGGTGCTGGGCGTCCGCCGGATTCAACATGGAACCCGCGCGGTCGAGGACGCGGACGTGGTCCGCCTCGCAGCCCAGCAGGGAGCCGTGTTCGACATGTGCCCAATCAGCAACGTCGGTTTGAAAGTAGTGCCGTCCATCAAGGACCATCCGATTCGCCGGCTGATGGAGGCCGGTGTGCGCTGCACGGTGAGCACGGATGACCCGTTGTGTTTCGCCAATACGTTGACGGAGGAATACGAAACGCTCGCGGCCGAGCTGACGTTTACCCGCACTGAACTGGCGCAGGTGGCACGCAACGGCTGGCACGTCGCGGATGTGTCCGCCGAAGAGCGCGCCAAGATGATCGCGGTGATCGATGGGATTCTCGCCGCGGCCGTCTGAGCGGCGAAACGCGCCCTTTTTGAGTGCCGGATGGAGCCGGGCGCGGCCCATCTCTGCCCCGATCAGCAACTGCTCCCGTCATGGATCCGGCCGGTGGCTGCGAGCACTCCCGTCGTGAATCGAAGAGCCGGATGCGTTTCGATGTCCCGATCGGGACATTGAAACGCACGCCACGGACGAATGGAACCGCCGTTTCGACGCAACAGCTTGCCTGTACGTTCCACACCGCGCTGAATTCGCGGCGATGTCACAAACGTACACCGTGCCGGATGGGATTCGCCGTTTGCGCGCCGACAAGGCGCTGGCGCATGCGTTTCGTGAATACAGTCGCACGGCCTTGCAGAGGGCGTTCGATGCCGGCCGGGTCTTGCTGCGGGGCACGGCGATCAAACGCGATCACACGGTGGGCGGCGGCGATGTGTTGGAATTTTCGTTTCCAGAGGTCGTGGCGGCGGAGGTGAAGGCGGTCGACATCCCGCTCGACGTGCTCTTCGAGGACAAACACATGCTGGCCCTGAACAAAGCCGCCGGCATGGTCGTGCATCCCGGCGCCGCCACCGGAGAGGATACTCTCGTGCACGCGCTGCTCTCGCATTGCGCCGGCACGCTCAGCGGCATCGGCGGCGTGGAACGACCCGGCATCGTCCACCGGTTGGACAAGGACACGACGGGAATCATGGTCGTGGCGAAAACCGATCGCGCGCACCGCGCGCTCGCCGATCAATTCGCGACGCGCAGCCTGACGAAGGAGTACGTCGCGCTCGTGGCCGGGGTGCCCCAGCTGCTGAGCGGGACGATCGATCGCGGGATTGCGCGGCATCCCGTGCACCGGCACCGGATGACGGTCGGTGAGGGCGGCCGGCCGGCGCGCACGGATTGGGAACGCGCGGAAACGTTTGGGACGATTGCGGCGCTGGTGCGCTGCCAGATTTTTACGGGGCGAACGCATCAGATTCGCGTGCACATGAAGTCGCTCGGCCACCCGATTCTCGGCGACCCGCTTTATGGCTGGAAGCCGGATGCACGGCTCGACCGGCAGCCGCCCCGCGTGATGTTGCATGCGGGCCGCCTGGTGCTCACGCATCCGATCAGCGGAAAGGAACTCGAGTTGTGCGCGCCGCTGCCGAAGGACTTCGAGCAGATGATCAAGGCCCTGCGCAAAGCCGCGCGGAAGGAGAAGACGGGGAATCGCTGACGCGGCGGAAGAGCCCGAAAGTGGCAGTACGCGTGCCATCTGAAGATGGGCGTGCCTCCGAAGTGGCATGGGCGTCCCGCCCGTGAAGTTCATTATATATACCATTATGGGCGTCTCGCCCGAAGTATTGTGCATCTCTACCTCCTGGTTTTTCAAAACGCATTACTGTATTCCCTACACCACTTCATGGGCGGGACGCCCATGCCACGCCGAGCCCGCCTCTCCCGGAGCTTACCTCACTGGTTTAGCAATTCGTCCGCCAGTCCGTAACGCAGATTGTAAACGGAATTTCGATACGACGAAAAGCCACCGGCGTCCGCCACGGCGATCAGCGTGGCCAGCGCGGTCGGGAAGACATCGGCGCGGGCGGGCGGCAGACCGGCAATCGTCTTTCGATTCGCCAGCGGCAACGCCCCGACCCAAGCGAGCAGCTCACGCAGCTGCGTGACCGACACGTTGGCATTCGTCTGCTCGAATGTTTTTCCCTCTTGCGCACCGAGAATCGCGCGCACGGTCGTGACCGTTCCGCCCGTGCCCACGGCCACCGCGGTTGACGGCAGCGAGAAGGCAAAACCGGAAGCTTCGAGCGTGGCGCCCGTGTGCCGGGCGATGGCCGCCTGCGCCTCGCGGCCGAACGGCGCCGCGATATCCCGCACGAATTGCTCCATCAGGCGAACGCAGCCCAACCGGAGGCTCCTGGCCTGTCTCACCTGCCGTTCTTGAAACGCGAGGCATTCAAGGCTGCCGCCGCCCAGGTCGAACACATAGAAATCGCGCAGCTCGCCCAGCTCCGGATCGGAGGTCAACCCGCGGCCAATCAGGTTCGCCTCTTCGTCCCCCGACAGAATCCGAAGCTCGTGTCCCGTCGCGGCATGAACCCGCCGGCGGAACTCCCTGCCGTTTTCCGCATCCCGGACGGCACTCGTCGCCACGAGTACGACGCGATCCGGCGCGAAGATCGCCGCATCGGCCAGCAAACGCTGCACCGCCTCCAAGCCACGCACCATGCCAACCTCGCCCAGTCCTGGATTGGTTCGGCCGATGCCGGCGCTGATCCGGGCATCGATCGTGCGGGTTTTCAGCGGCAGGATCCGGCCTTCGTGGCTGCGCGTCGCCACGAGCACCTTGATGGAATTGCTGCCCACATCGATGATTGCGACGACACCCGACGACATCCGTTGACGGAACACGGGTGTTGGAAGACATAAAAGACATAAAAGACATAAAAGACGGGGAAGACGCGGAAGACGGGTGGTTCGGGTCTTCCAAGTCTTCCACGTCTTCTGTGTCTTCGCCGTCTTCCCCTCAATTTCACGGTGGCGCCGACAGCCGAATCTCGTTCTCTGTAGCTTCCGCGGCCCCCACCGCCGTTTGATTCGCGCCACCCACATGCCGTCTGTCCTTTTTCTCATGCCCCGCGCCGTGATCCCGCTGCTGCTGGCGAGCCTCGCGGGCGCGGCGCCCGAGCTCGATTACAACCGCGATATCCGGCCCATCCTCGCGGAGAACTGTTTCGCCTGTCACGGGCCCGATGAACAGGCGCGCAAAGGCAAGCTGCGACTCGACGTGGCCGAGCGCGCCTACGCTGAACGCAACGGCCTCACGCCCATCAAGCCCGGTGATCCGGAAGCCAGTGAAGCCTGGCAGCGGCTCACGAGCTCAATCGACGACGAGATGATGCCACCGCCGGACGCCCATGCGCGGCCCACCGCGGCACAGAAGGAAAAGATCAAGGCCTGGATTGAACACGGCGCCAAGTACGCGGACCACTGGTCATTTATTCCGCCGCGCAAAGCCGGGCTGCCGCCGGACAGCGCGGGTCATCCGATCGACGCTTTCGTCCGCGCGCGACTCACCCGCGAAAATCTGCGTCCCGCACCCGAGGCCGATCGGGCGACGTTGCTGCGGCGCGTGGCGTTCGACCTTACCGGACTGCCGCCGTCTGCCGACGAGGTGGAGGCATTTCTGCGCGACCGTGATCCCAAAGCGTACGAGAACCGCGTCGACCGTTTGCGGAAGAGTGAACACTTCGGTGAGCGGATGGCGCTGGAGTGGCTGGATGCCGCGCGTTACGCGGACACGAACGGCTTCTCGATCGATGGCGGCCGGCAGCTGTGGTTGTGGCGCGACTGGGTCATCCAGTCATTCAACGACAACCTGCCGTACGATCGTTTCCTGTTGGAGCAACTCGCCGGAGACCTGCTGCCGAATCGCACCGAGGCGCAGCTGATCGCCACGGGTTTCCAGCGCAACAACATGGTGACGCACGAGGGCGGCACGATTCCCGAGGAGAATCTGACCAATTACAATGTCGACCGCGTGAAGACGCTCGGCGAGTCGGTGCTCGGACTCACCCTCGGCTGCGCGCAATGCCACGATCACAAATTCGATCCGATCGCGCAGCGCGAATACTATCAGGTGTATGCTTTTTTCAATACGCTGAGCGACAAGGGGCTCGATGGGAACGCGGGCGTCAACCCGGGCCCGAGCATCGAGGCGCGCACGGTCCTGCGCTCGGCGGAGGCGCCCGAGCTGCGCGATCACATCGCGTCGCTTCGCGACGACCTCGCGCGCGCCGATACGGACGTGCTCACCCGTTGGGAGCAGGAGCAACGCGCGCTGCTCGCCGTTCGCGGTCAAAACCTGCAACTGCATCCGGTGAAGGTGATGAAGGTGTCGACCCCGAATCGCGGAGCCGGGTTCGAGCCCGAGGGAGAGAATCGCGTGCGGTTGCGTGACACCGGAGCGTTGGGTGCGTTCGATATTTCGACGCAGCTCCCGAAGCTCGATGAGCCGATCACCGGAATTCGTGTCGTGATGCACCCGCTGCCGGAGTTCGGCGGCGGCTGGGGCGGCGGCCCGGCGATGGCGCGGCGTCCGCGCGCCGGGGCCACGAAGTCGGCCGGCGGTGAGGACGAGATGGAAAAACCGCCCAAGGGCACGTTCATGCTCACCGCAATCGCGGCCACGGCGGACGCCGTCGCCGGTGATCAGATAAATTTGCACAAGCTCCAGCGCTTTGCGCGCGTGACCGCGAATTCATGGCAGCCGGCGAACCCGGCGGCCGCCTGCCTCGATCCGCGCAACGAGACCGGCTGGTCGCCCGACTTGACCACTGAAGGCCCGGTGCATCTCACGGCCACGCTGGCTGAGCCCATTCGCGCGGACGCCACGCCCTTCCTCACGATTCAGCTCAATTTCGGCAATGGGCGGAACCTGATTCCCGGGCTGATCGAAGTGCTGGTGACGACCGGCGTCGACGACGGCACGGATCTGCCGGCGGATATCGTGGCGACATTGGAGACGGCTCCCGCCCAACGTGCCGAGGGACGCCAGACCCAGCTCTGGAACTACTGCGCGGCGCACGCGCCCGAGCTCGAAAGAAAACGCGTGGCGCTGAGGAATCTGGAGGAACGGCTCGCGGTCCTGACGGAGAAATTCACCACGATGGTCATGGATGTCGCCGCAAAACCGCGCGACACCTTCATCCTGCATCGGGGCGATTACATGCAGCCGACCGACAAGGTGAGCGCCGCCTCGCCCGCGGCGCTGCCGGCGATGCCGGACGGCGCTCCGCCGAACCGGCTCGGGCTCGCGCAGTGGCTCACGATGAAGGATCATCCGCTGACCGCCCGCGTGGCCGTGAACCGGATTTGGAAGATGTGTTTCGGTATCGGGATCGTGGCTACGGCGGCCGATTTCGGCGCCCAGGGCGCCTGGCCCACCCATCCCGAGCTGCTGGACTGGCTCGCGGTCGATTTCGTGGAGCACGGCTGGGATCTGAAGCGACTCGTTCGGCAGATCGTGCTTTCCGAGACGTATCGGCAGTCGTCGGCCGCGGGACCGGAGTTGCTCGAACGCGATCCGCAGAACCGGCTGGTGGCGCGCGGCCCGCGCTTCCGGTTGCCGGCCGAGTTCGTGCGCGACGCGGCGCTGAAGGTGAGCGGGCTCCTGGTGCCGCGGATTGGCGGTCCCAGCGTGAACCCGTACACGCCTGGTGATCTCTGGCGCGAGGTGAGCCATTACGGCAGCACGCCGGCGACGTCGCAGACCTTCGTGCAGGACCACGGCGAGAAACTGTATCGGCGCTCCTTGTACACCTACTGGAAGCGGACGGCCCCGCCGCCGAACATGACGGCGTTCGATGCGCCCAATCGCGAGATCTGCACGGTCGACCGGGCGAGCACCACGACACCCTTGCAGGCGCTCGTCACGCTGAATGATCCGCAGTTCGTCGAGGCCTCGCGGGCGTTTGCGGAGCGGATCCTCACGCGGCCCGGGGATGACCAGGCGAGGCTGCGTTGGGCGTTTATCGAAACGACGTCGCGCGAACCCCAGCCGGTCGAGCGCGCGTTGCTGGAGCGGTCGCTGCAACGCGAGCGGAAACGCTATGCGGGAAATCCCACGCCGGCGGCCCGGTACCTCGCGATTGGCGAAGCGCCGCGCAACGAAGCGCTCCCCGTCGGCGAGCACGCGGCCTGGGCGCAGATTGCGGCCTTGTTGCTCAATCTCAGCGAAACCATCACTCGGAACTGATCTCGATGCACCTCCCCATTCACGACCGGCTCCAGTATCTCACGCGCCGGACTTTCCTGGGCGACATCGGCCGCGGCATCGGCTCGATCGCGCTCGGCTCACTGCTGCAACCCCAGTTGGTCCGCGCCGCGGGCGGGGAAAAGGGCCCTGGTTTCGGGCTGCCGCATTTTACCCCAAAGGCAAAGCGGGTGGTGTGCCTGTTTCAGAGTGGAGGCGTGTCGCACGTCGATCTCTTCGACGACAAACCCATGCTGCACCAGCATGCCGGGCTCGAGATTCCTGCCTCGGTCAAAGGCGACCAGCGGCTCACGGGTATGACGTCGCGCCAGTCGTCTTATCCGGTGGTGCCACCGCTGCTAACCGGCAAACGCTGCGGCCAGCATGGCACCTGGATCAGCGATCTCCTGCCGCACATTCAGGGAATTGCGGACGAGATGTGCATCATCAAGAGCATGCACACCGAGGCGATCAATCACGACCCGGCGATCACGTATATGAACACCGGGAACCAGCAGCCCGGCTACGCGAGCATGGGCGCCTGGGTGAGTTACGGGCTCGGCAGTGAGAACAAGAATCTGCCGGCGTTCATCACCATGGTTTCGCAGGGCACGGGAAAAAATCCCGGGCAGCCGATTTTTTCCCGACTGTGGGGCAGCGGTTTTTTGCCCGCTTCGCATCAGGGCGTCGGATTGCGCCCGGGGGCCAACCCGGTCTTGTATCTGGCAAATCCGGACGGCGTCGACCCGACCCAGCGGCGCGCGATGCTCGATGATCTGGCGCAGCTCAACCAGTTTCGCGCCGCCGAACTCGGCGACCCCGAAACGCTGGCGCGGATCAGCGCGTACGAGATGGCGTATCGGATGCAGACTTCGGTGCCGGATCTGATCGATATCAGCGGCGAGTCGGCGGAGACGCTCGCGGCGTACGGGCCCGATGTCCGGCGGCCCGGCAGCTATGCGGCGAACTGCCTGCTCGCCCGCCGCCTGCTCGAGCGCGACGTTCGTTTCGTGCAACTTTTCCACCGCGGATGGGATCAGCACATCGCGATCAAACGCCAGCTGCCGAATCAATGCCGCGATGTCGACCAGCCCACCGCGGCGCTGGTGACGGATCTGAAGCGGCGTGGTTTGTTGAAGGATACACTGGTGGTTTTCGCCACCGAGTTTGGCCGGACCGTTTTCAGCCAGGGCAAACTCGGTGATCCCGGGATGGGACGCGATCATCACGGTCGCAGCTTTACGGTCTGGCTGGCTGGAGGCGGCATTCGTGGCGGGATGGAATACGGCGCGACCGACGATTTCTGCTACAACATCACCCAGAATCCCGTTCATGTGCGCGACCTGCACGCGACGATTATGCACTGTCTGGGTATCGATCACTCGCGATTCACCCATCGTTTTCGTGGATTGAATGTGCGGCTCACCGGCGTCGAGGAAGCCCACGTCGTGAAGGATATTCTGACATAACGAGTCTCCAGCCTCAGACGCATATTGCCACAAATCTCCCCGCGCGGCGCAGCCGGTACCGAAGGAGAACAGGCAGGCTGATTTTTAACCGCGAATGGACGCTAATGAACGCGAAGGCGAAGAGCCCGACGCTGAGCGAGTCGCGATTCCACTCGCGCGCGCTGGTGCGAATGCACGTGAAACGGAACCCGCCCTCGCGCCGCGCTTGCCCCACAATTCTTGCCAAGCGCGTCGGCATTCGCCGGAGCGGCGGCTTTCCGGCCGCCGAAGTACGGTCGGTCGACCCGTCTCGGGCGACTGGAAAGTCGCCCATCCCGTCAACCGCGCCCCATGGCGCGACGTCTTTCGCGGTAGCAAATCTGTGGGCAAAGTGCAGCCCTAGCGTGCTCCGAGTCGCTGCCTCCTATTCGCGTTAATTCGCGTCCATTCGCGGTTCAACTCTGGGTCCGTGGATCCGGCTGGGCGCACGCGATGCGATGCCCGGGCGCCGAAGGGTGAAAACCTGCCCGGGTTTGCGTTCCATTATTTCCCGGGTGATTTGGCATTGCGCGAAACACCGGCGGCCCCGCAATCTCGGCCGTTTGGCGGCCGGATATCCGGCCCGTGGTGACACCGTCCGGCCCCGTGCCGCCCGTGCGCACGCGGTGCCGCCACCGATTCATCCGCTCCTCTTTTCCCACCTTGTCATGAGTACGCTCGATCGCATCACCACTGCCGCCAAATCCAGCCAGTTGCTGCCAGCGGCCGCGGAGAACCTGACGGCTTTTTTTAACGCCGGGCTGCCCGCCTGGGCCGGCGCCAGCATCGACGAACTCGTCGCGCGCGGTGAATGGGCCGAGTTGAACGATCGCTTCTATCGCTTCCTCGAATTCGGCACCGGCGGCATGCGCGGGCGCACCATCGGCGTGAAAACGGCGTCCGCCGAAACCGGAACCCTGAGCGCCGGCGGCTCACCCGAACACGCGGCGATTGGCAGCAACCTGCTCAACGATTTCACGCTGACGCGCGCCGTCATCGGACTGTTTCGCTACACGAAAAAATATCTGGAAACAAAGGGCGAGCGCGCGCGGCCGCGTCTCGTGATCGCGCACGACGTGCGGCATTTTTCACGGCACTTCTCCAATCTCGCGGCATCAACCTGGACGCAACTGGGCGGTGACGCGGTGGTGTTTGACGGACCGCGGCCAACGCCCCAGCTGAGCTTCACCGTGCGCTGGCGGCAGGCGCATGCGGGCGTCGTCATCACGGCCAGCCACAATCCGCCCCACGACAACGGCTTCAAGGCGTACTTCGGCGATGGGGCCCAGGTGGTGCCGCCGCACGACAAGGGCATCGTCGATGAAGTGAATGCGGTGCCGCTCGGCGAGCTCGGACGTTTTCTTCAGCCGAAACTCGACGGTGTGATTACGCTCGGTGCAGAGGCCGACGAGGCGTATCGCGCCGTCGCGGCCAACGCCGTGCTCGACCCGGAGGTGTTCCGCCGGACGAAGCTCGCGGTTGTCTTCACGAACATCCATGCCACGGGCTCGGTGCATTCGCTGCCACTCCTGAAAAATGCCGGTTGCGAGGTCACGCCGGTGCCGGAGCAACTCGCGTTCGACGCGCGTTTTCCCACGGTGAAATCACCGAACCCGGAGAACGCCGAGGCGCTCGCCCGCGCGGTGGCCCTGGCCGAAAAAGAGTCGGCCGACGTCGTGCTGGCGACGGATCCCGACGCGGACCGGATGGGCTGCGCGGTGCGGAACAAGGCGGGAAAAATGGAGCTGCTGACGGGCAACCAAATCGGCGCGTTGCTCGCCGAGTATCGGCTGACCAAGTACAAAGAGCTCGGCTGGATTCCGGCGGCCGGCTCGCCGCACGTGGCCATCGTGAAAACCTTCGTCACCACCCAGCTGCAGGATGCGATCGGTCGCGGCCACGGCGTGAAAGTGATCAACACGCTGACCGGCTTCAAGTGGATCGCGGCGAAGATGGGCGCGTACGAGGAGAAGCTCCGGCGCGCGATGGGCCCGGGCTTCGATTACGATCAGACGCCCTTCGCCGAGCGGGCGCGCCGGCTCCAGCAGCACAGCACGTTTTACGCGTTCGGCTGCGAGGAGAGCTATGGGTATCTGCCGAACGACTACGTGCGGGACAAGGACGGCAATGCCGCGTGCCTGATGTTCGCGGAACTCTGCGCCTGGGTAAAGGGCCGCGGGTTGACCGGGCCCGAATATCTCGACGAGATTTTCCTGCGCTACGGCTTCTATCTCGAGGGCGTGATCAACATCTATTACGAAGGCGCCTCCGGCAGCGCGAAGATCAAGCGGATCCTCGAGACGTATCGGGCCCGCCCGCCGCAGGCCTTCGCAGACGTGCGGGTGGTCAAGTTCCAGGATTTCGGCCGCGAGACGATCCACGACGCGGACGGCGACCAGATTCCAGCCCAGGATCTGTACCTCGTGACGTTGTCGAACGGATACAGCTTTGCCGCGCGTGGCAGTGGGACGGAGCCGAAGATGAAGTTCTATCTGTTCGCCCATGAACAGGTGGCGAACGCGGCGGAGCTGCCGGCGGTGAAGTCACGGGTGCGCGCCACGCTCGAGCGCCTGAATCGGGCGATCGAACGCGACGCGCGAGCGCGGGCGGAAGGCTGAGGAGCCGGGCGGCGGGCGCGAAAAGGCCCGGCCGCGCGGGAGTGACGACGTGCTTGCGCTGGGGGCAGGGTGGGCGACAATTGCAAGTACATGGCTGCTGCGCACCTTAACCGTCCCGGGTCGATCCGCGTAACGATCGTGGGCGTGCTGCTGAGCGTG
Source organism: Opitutales bacterium (assembly GCA_038204695.1). Classification (GTDB taxonomy): domain Bacteria; phylum Verrucomicrobiota; class Verrucomicrobiia; order Opitutales; family Opitutaceae; genus ER46. The sequence continues at coordinate 17,076 of JBBRCR010000052.1, forward strand.
GTCGCGGCGCTGATCTGGTTTCGGGCCGGCCAGATGCAGTGGCAGCAGCAACTGGCGGACGAAGCCGCCGAACTGGAGTCGCGGCTCAACGCGCGAATTGAAGCCCATCTGGCGCTGTTGCGCGGCACGGCGGGATTGCTGGCGACGCAGCCGCAGCTGACGCGGGATGGGTTCCACCGGTATGTGGCGGAGCTGGATGTGAAGAAGAATTACGGCGGGATCCAGGGCATCGGCTGGACGGTCCGCGTGCCGGCGGGCGAGCGCGAATCGTTCATCGCGGAGACGCGCCGCACGGCCTGGCCGCAGTTCTCCAACTGGCCGGACAATCCGCGCGACGAATACCATGCGATCCTGTATTTGGAACCTGGTGACGAGCGCAACCGGGCGGCCATCGGTTACGACATGCATACGGATGCGGTGCGGCGCGCGGCCATGGATCGGGCGCGCGATTCCGGCCGGCCGGCCGCCACGCGCAAAGTGACGCTGGTGCAGGAAATCGACGAGCACAAGCAGGGGGGCTTCCTGCTTTATCTGCCGTTTTATCGCGGCCCCGGGGTCCCGGCGACGGTCGACGAACGGCGCGAGCGGCTCATCGGCTTCGTGTACGCCCCGTTTCGCACGGGAGATTTCATCAACGCGACCGCTGGCGCCAGGCTGGCGGCGACCGCGGGCATTGCGGTTTACGACCGTGAAGAGGCGGGCGAAACGGCGTTGTTGTACCGCAACACCGGTGGGGCGGACGGGGGCGGAGCGTGGCGGCCCGTGGTGAGCAATACGCGCGCTGTGAAGGTCGTCGATCAAGCCTGGACGCTGGTCGTCACCCGCGCGACGGGCGGATGGATGCGGCCGCTGGGCCTGTTCGCGGTGGGGCTGGCGGCGACGGCTGGCCTGGTGATCTTGATGCGGCGCGAGCACCGCGCCCTCAGCCGAGCCGAGCGAAGCGAGGCGGAAACCAGGCTGCGCGAGGGCGAGTTGCGGCTGCTGATCGAATCGGTACCGGCGATGATCTCTTACGTCGATCGCCACGGGATCTTTCGTTTGTGCAATTCGCGTTATCGGGACTGGTTCGGCCTGGAACCGGCGGCACTGGTGGGCCGTCGCGTGGCCGACGCGTTTGGCCCGAGCTGGTACGCTGAGATTGAGCCGTACATTGGGCGGGCGACGGCCGGCGAGACCGTCACCTACGAGCGCTGGGTCAAGGTGGCGGGCGGCGCGCGGTATATCGCGGTTGTGTATGTGCCGCATCGAACGCCTGACGGCCAGCTGAACGGTTTCTATTCGGTCGCCTCGGATCTGAGCGCGTACAAGCGCGCCGAGGAAAGCGCGCGATTTGTGGCGGATTGCGGCAAGCTGCTGATCGCTTCCTTTGATTATGAGACGGCGGTGAGGGGAATCGTCCATCTGGCCGTGCCGCGGATTGCCGACCTGGCCGTGCTGTTTCGGGTCGAGCAGGGCGCGCTGCACGCCGTGAGTGTCGCCCATGTGGATGGGGCCATGGCGCAGAACCTCTCCGACTTTGTCATGAGCACCCGGATACCGCTGGATGCGGCGCACAACATCGGCAAGGCGGCGCGGACGGGCATGGTCGTGATCGTCCCGGAGGTTCGGCCGGCCATGATTGAGGAGGCGCTCGTGGACCCGGCACAGCGCGAGATGGTGCGCGCCCTCGACCTTGTCTCGACCATGCATGTGCCGGTAATCGTGCGGGGCGAGATCTGGGCGGTGTTCAGCTTCGGCGACTCGGCCGGCAGCGGACGGCGGTTCACCGATGCGGACCGGAGCCTGGCGGACGAGGTGTCGACGCGGGTGCGCCTGGCGATCGAAAATTCGCTGCTGTTCAAGGAAGCGCAGCAGGAAATCGACGAACGCCGGCGGGCCGAGCAGATGGCGCGTGAAACGGAGGAGCGGTTTGGGCTGCTGGTCGATGCCGCCACCGACTACGCCATTATTCTGCTGGATCCCGACGGGCGCATCGCCTCCTGGAACGACGGGGCGAAGCGCATCCTCGGATTTGCGGAGGCCGAGGCGGTCGGTTTATCCGTCTCGCGGCTGTTCAGCCCGGAGGACGAGGCGCCGAGTGCATCCGCGGCCGAGCTGGCCAAGGCCCGCGAGGTCGGTTCCGCGCCCGACGAGCGCTGGTACGTGCGCAAGGATGGGACGCGGTTCTGGGCCAGCGGCCACACCGTCGTTCTGCGCGCCGACGACGGCTCGCTGCGCGGTTACGCCAAGATCATGCGCGATCTCACCGAGCGAAAACTCTCGGAGGAGGAACTCGAGCAGCGCGTGCAGCAGCGGACGATGGAGCTGAACGAGGCGGTGCAGGAGTTGGAGGCGTTTTCGTATTCAGTTTCCCATGACCTGCGATCGCCGCTGCGCAGCATTCGCGGCTTCACCGAACTGGCGCTGGAGGAGGCGGGGCCGAGACTGAACGAAACCGAGCGGGGATATCTGAACCGCGTGCAACGCGCGGTCCGGCGTCTCGACCAGCTCATTTCCGATTTGCTGGCGTACACCCGCGTATCGAAAACGCGGGTCGAACTGGTGCCGGTCGACCTCCACTCGCTGGCGATGGATTTGCGGCGGGAACATCCGGAATTCCAGCCCCCGGATGCCCAGGTGCGCATCGAGGGCCAGCTGCTGCCGGTGATGGGCAATGTGGCTTACCTGACGCAGTGCCTCACCAATCTGCTGGGTAACGCGGTCAAATTCGTGCGCTCCGGCCAGCCGCCGGAGGTGTGGATCTGGAGTGAGCGCCGCGGAGCGAACGTCCGGCTGTACGTGCGCGACGCTGGCATTGGCATTCCGGCGGAGCACGTGCACCGCGTATTCGAAATGTTCGAACGGCTCCATGTCAGCGCCGGCTACGAGGGCACGGGCGTCGGTCTGGCCATCGTGCGCCGGGCGGTTCAGCGGATGAAGGGCACCGTGGGGGTGACCTCGACCGAGGGTGTCGGCTCGACGTTTTGGGTCGAACTGCCGGCGGCGGAGTGATGGGCGGGGAAGACGCGGAAGACGGGGAAGACGGGGAAGACGCGGGAGCGGGAAGGGCGGCGACCGTCAGGCCGCTTCGGCTTCGAGCTTCACGACCAAGGTGCGCCGCGGGGCGTTGGCCGACGTATTCCTTGCCCCCATGGCCTGCAGGAGCGCCCGGACCGCGGCGCGATCCAGGCCGGTGCTGGTCGCTTTGGCCGCGGCGGCCGCGACGAGCGCGGGATCACAGAACTGGCCGAGCTCTTCAAGCTGAAGCGTCGTTTCCCCGGCTGACGCGTTCGGAGCAGGCGCCAGGAATGTGCGCAGCCAGGCGCAGGCATGCTCCGGCTGGATCACCTGGTCCAACAGCCACGAGCGAACTTCGTCCTTGCTGCCCGACCACTCCCACCACCGGCGAATCAACGCACCGTATTCGCGCGATCGCCAGATGGCGCCATCGCTGGCGCCCGCCTGCAGTCGGGCGACCGCCGGCTGCACGACGCGACGAAATTGCTCCACCGACAGGGAAGTCGTGCCGCCTCCGACCGGCAGATCCGGGCGGGGACGCAGTTGTTGCAGCAGGAGAATCGGCCCCGTGAGCCGGGCGGGATCATCGATCAGTTCCGTGATCGCGTTTTCGCGTTTCAGCGGATTCGGAAGGCGCGCGAAGAGTTCGGCCGCCAGGCGGATGGCCCGGCTCTCGACATCCTCGGGGGCGCCGGCCGGAATCCGATCACAAATCGTGCACAGGGCCGACGCACTGGGGACGATGTGACTTTCGGGCAGGCCGCCCAGCAGGGCTGGCAGACGCTCGAGCACCTCGGAGATGACGTTTTCACGGACGGCCTGCAGGAGCAAACCCTCCAGCTTCGCGCGATCGCCCATGGCGCGGACCAATTCAATCAAGCGATATGCGGGCAGCGCATCGCGGATCGCGCCCAGGTGGAAATAGCGCTCGGAATGGCGAGGGCTGCACAACCGCAGATCGCGATCCCAGTCCTCGCGGGTTCCCTGCACCCCCGTGCCGCCCATCGGCAGAATGTGATGCAGCGTCGCGGCCACCGCCCGTTTCTCCCGCGCACACAACGGCAGGCGGTCCACCAGCTGATCGATTTCGCTGCGCGCCTCCTTGCGTTCATCGTCCCGCCCCGACATCAGCCGGACCAGCCGGGCCTCGCGCCGGCGGAACATCTCCCGCAATTCCCGATACACGGAGTGGGCGAACATCCGCAGCGTTTCGAGCGCCGCGAGATCGAGGGGATTCACTTCGAGCACGCGATGGTGAGGTTCGAAGTGCGCGGCGAATTGAAAGGAGAATGCCGACAGAAACCGCTTCACATCGCGCGGAGTGGCAAACAGCGGCCATATCCCGATGGTGAATACGTCGTGCCAGCGCTCGCGGGAGTAGGTCGGGAAGGTCGCCGTCTCGATGATTTCGGAAAGGCCTTTTTCCAGCTGGCCGCGCAGCAGGGGTTCCGAAGGCTCGGGCAGCTCGAACTCGATCTGCACCAGCTTGCGCAGGCTTTCGGCGCCGCGGCCCGGGATCCCGTCATCGAGCGCCCGCACGATGGCGGCCCGCGAAAACAGCAGGAAACAGATGACGTTGGAAAATGCGGTGTGGGTCTGGAGCAGCCGCAGGAGCTGCTGAATCTCCGCGTTGGTCCCGCGGTCGAGATCATCGACGAAAAGGATGAGGGGAACGGGCAACGCCCCAAGCTGCTGGCCGATTGACTCCCACCCGGCTCGGCCGGATGCCGTCCCCACGGCATCGGGCTGGCTGCCGCCGGCCGCCGCCAGCTGCCGCCAGCTGGCGCTGAGCTGGGCCGTGCCCTCGATTTCCTTCTGGCGCTCCAGCTGTTCGGCCATCTCCGTGCACAACCGGCGGCCCATGTCTTCGTGCGCGAGGCAGCGCCAGGGATCGAATTCCACCACCACCGCAGCCGGGCCGGGCGCCGCACCGACAGTGAGCTGGTGACGGATGAAATTCTTCAGGGTTGTCTTCCCGCTGCCGGCTTCGCCGTTGACGCTGACGACGAGATGTTCGCGACCTTTCCACGCCCCCAGCTCGGCCGCGATTCGCTCTGCAAATGCGACCCGGTCGAGCAGGTCGGCGGAGGGTTCGGCCAACGGACGATCGGGGGTAAGGCGGGAAAACGTGGTCGTCATCCGGTTCGTCTGGCCGCGGCGCGGGGGATGAACAACCGGCCTTTGGGCGATGCCCGGAATTTACCCATCCTTTCCAAGACTGGACTGGGGGCGCGGCCCTCCGTGCCAGCCATCAGGCGAACCTCCGGAAAACTTCATTTCCGCGGCCCAAATGTGGTCGTGAAAGTGGCGGCGGCCGCCGGTTCCGCGAGTTCGAGATAAAAGCTGTCGCGGCGCCGGGGCGGGGCGTCGGGCGACGAGCCGTGCCAGACCCGGAATTCACCGGGCGCGGACAACGTGACGTGCATCACGACCTGGTTGCCATAGGCCACCTCGAATTCAGCGTGATCGCGGAAGTTGGCCGCCTGCACGCCGCGCCAGTGGGAAAACGATTCGGGCCGGCCGCTCGTGAAATCCTTCGCGGGGGCAAACGCGGGTGGCAGCTGCGGTTTGCCCTGCACGTGCAGGGCGAACCCGAGTTTTTGCGCGCCCTTCGTGCTTTCGATCACCGTGGTGTCGACGAGCGTGTTGCCTTCGATCGCGAGCGTGCGGCGCGCGTGCGCATTTTTGCGATACGCGGGCTGCGCGACCGAAATGCGCGGCGGCGACGCGCGGTAGTCGAGCACTTCGCCCCGTTGCGGCGGCTCCTGGCCCTCGCCGTTCACCAGCGGCACGTTGTGGTTGAGCGCCCGCGTGTAATAGCCGCGGTGCAGCGGCGAGCCATAACCCACCGTCCCGGGATCATGCGTGATGTCGGTGTCGCCGAAGAAGGCTGAATAATTCAACGCCTCCGCCTGGCTGTGCGACCGCACGAGCTGCCCGTAGTGGAGGAACACCTGCCAGGAGCCCGCCTTGAGCAGCGCCATGCGGGACGATTCCAGATGCTGGCTCGTGATGGGCGGCAGGACAAATGGGCGGGGTGGTTGGGCCGGCGGATCGAGAAGCGTATGCCACTCCTTCACGCGGGCCGCCTCCTGCAATCCCAGCGTCGTGGGAAACACGCGGTATGTATCCGCGAAGAGCGCACGATTCGGCGCGCTGCTGATGCCGCCGCTGTCCGCCGGGTTCGGCAGTTGCCCGTTGGGAAAGCGCAGGTAGAGCGGCGCGAGCATCAGATTTTCCGCGGTGGCCATTTCCGCCGCGAGTTCGCCCGCCCGCCCGTGAATTCCCGCCGCGGTGAACAGCGTGAGCACCGCCTTCACCACGAAGCTGTTGTAGCCGAGCGACTGCTCGTGCCAGAGGTAGTCGCTGGTGATGCCTTCCGCCATCTGCCGGCGAAGCCCGTACTTGCCGTCGAGCGCCTCGCGCCACATCGGCTCGTCGTCGAAGAGCAGCGCCACCTGCGCGACCGCGCAGCGCTGCCAGGTGGCAATGTTGTGAATGCTCTGAAAGTTCCGGTTGAGCACGGCCACCTCCGGGGTGAAAAACTTCCGGCGCCACTCCTGTCGGTGTTCGTTGGATACGTGATCGCCCAGCAGCCGCACGGTCTCGGTGAACTTCACCAGGTTCGACGCCTCGGTCAGCGTCTGCCAGAAAAGCCGCGCGCCCTGATCCGGCCGCTGGGCTTCCCATTTCAAGTAGTTGTCGGCGTAGAAATCCATCTGGCCCGCCGCCCAGGTTGCATAACGCACGTCGCTCGTGAGTCGGAAGAGCTGCGCGGCACGGGTCATCATTTCGACGTGGTGATTGCGAAAGGAGACGACCCACCACGCGCGCAGCTTCGGCGTGATTTCGATCTGCGGATCCGATGGGCTGGAGAAAAATGGCACCTCCTCGCGGGGGATTTTTTCCGTCCAAATCACGCGCGAGGCGTCTTTCGGACTGACGCCGTCGTGCGACCAGCCGGCGATCCACTCGACGCGATCCCGGTGTTTATCCATCCAGCGGTCGACGGTCTGCCGTTCCTCCGCCAGCCATTTCGCCCACGATGGGTCATCGACCACGCGCTTTTTTGCGCCCGCCCAATCCTCGGTCGCCGCGCGCCACGGCCGGCCATGCGTGTCGTAGACTTTTAGCTCGGCGAACTTCCTTTCGGGGTCGATCTTGGGAAAGGAGGCGGCCAAGGAGGCCGGGACCAGGAGGCTGGCGGCGAGCAGGGAAAGCAGCGTGCGCATGAGGGCGTGACGAGATCAGCGTGCCGGCTCATCGATTCAACGGTGAAGCGACGCGATGCGATGTGAATGAATCGCGCACGCGGACTGACGTGCTCGCGCTTATCGGCACCCTCCAAACCCAAGAGTGCTGAAGCTGGACTGGACTTCACGGGCGGGACGCCCGTGCCACGCCGAGCCGGATCGCATTCCGAATTGAAGTGGCCCCGTCTGTGGCTGCGAGTGCCAGCGAGTGGATGCGTACATAATAGAACGCTTCGGCTCGCCGCCCGAAGACGATGAGGAAACGAACAGCTCACGTGTTCATGTTTTGAACCCATGGGCGGGACGCCCATGCCACGCGGAGCAACTCAGAGCAACAGCAAGGCCGGTGCCTCCAACAGCAGCTTCAAAGCGCCTAAATACTGCGCACCGACGGCGCCATCCACCACGCGGTGATCGCACGAAAGCGTGAGTACCATCGTCTGCCCGATGACGATCTGATCGTTCTTCACGACCGGTTTCTTCACGGTCGTGCCGACGGCCAGGATGGCGGCATTCGGCGGGTTGATGATCGCGGTGAAACGCGGCACGCCCATCATGCCCAGATTCGAGACGCAGAAGGTTCCGCCGGTGAATTGCTCCGGCTTGAGTTTCCTGTCCCTGGCCAGCTTGCCCAGTGCTTTGGCCTCCGTGCTGATCTGGAAAATGCTCTTTTGCTGGGCGTCGCGAATAACCGGCGTAATCAAGCCGTCTTCGAGCGCCACGGCGAAGGCCACATGGGCGGAGGCAAAGTAACGGATCTGCGGCTGCGCGGACGCGGCGGGAGACGGTTGCCAGGACGCGTTCACCTGCGGAACCCGCCGGAGCGCTTCGGCCGAGCCCTTCAGCACGAAATCGTTGACGGATAGTTTTACGCCTTCGCTTTCGAGCACCGCATTCAGCTGTTCGCGCAGGGCGAGGAGCGGAGCGGCATCGATT
>JBBRCR010000053.1:0-25217 GCA_038204695.1 Opitutales bacterium
GTGCCGTCGCCGCCGACCGCGACCACGACCTCGCAGCCACTTGCGACGGCGGAACGCGCGAGCTCCGTGGCATGCCCCGGACCGTCGGTCACTGCAAGGACAGCGTCATGCAATTCCGAGCGGATGAATTCGCGAATCGTCGTCGCGAGCCAGGGCCGGCGCAGATTGCGACCGGAATGCGGGTTGAAGATGAAACAAGTCTTCACGTTGAAACTGTGAGCGGTTGCCGCGCGGTCGCGGCATCGCGCAAAGGAACCGGAATTGGCTCGGCGCGACCAGGACTCATCTCGGCCACGCGCCTGGCAATCTCGAGTGCGGCCTGTGGTCGCGACAAAGCGGCGAGGGCCGCACGCCACTCGCGCCAAACACGGCCGTGCGCATGGAAGGCGCGATGCAACTCGGTCCCGACTGCACTGGGAGTCTCGGCCAGCGCTCCGATGCCATGCCGCCGAAGCAGCTCGTAATTTCCCTCTTCTTGTCCCGGCACAATCTGGTTCACGATCATCGGGCAGCGTGCGGCGAGCGATTCCTGTGTGGTCGCGCCACCGGCTTTGCTCACAACCACATGATGCGTCATCAGCAGCCGCGGCATTTCACCGGTCCAGCCGAGGATCTTCGCGGCTGGTGTTCGGCGATCCGCAAGATGCTGCAGCTCTTTCCGCAAAGCCTCGTTGCGCCCTACGGTGACCGTGATTTCCCACGGTGATCTCGTGAGAAGCATTCGGGCGGTCCCGGCCGCGTTGCGGGTGCCAGAGTTGATAATGTAAAGCACGCGTGGCGTTGCCCCGGCGGCCAAATCGGGGGGCGCGAGCTGGTGCATGTGGACGCGGAAAAACGGCGCCACCGGAAATCCGAGGTCGTGCAGCTTCTCTTCCTCGACGCCGGCGCGCCGGAAGATGTCGAAGGAATCCCGGTTCGGCAGGAACCAGCCGTCCGCGCCGCCGCGCCACCAGAGCGAATTGATGCTGATGGAATCGGTGACGACGTTGAAAAAAGGCACGTCCAAGCGCCGGTCGCGCGCGAGTTGTCGCAGCCAAAACGCGTAGAGCGGATACGTGCAGCAAATCGCTGCGGGCCGCTCCGTCGCGATCAACTGCGCCAAGGTTGACCGCTCCGCGCGCAACATGCCCAACGTCTTCGGAAAAAGTGTCGATCGATCCAGCCAGAGGTAAACTGACTTCCACGCCCGGGGCGCACGGTTGATCACGCCCAAGTAGGCGCAACGGGCGATGGCATTCGTGCGCGGGGCGGCCAGCGCAAACACGTCGGCCATGCGCGCCGTGCCTCCGCCGTGCAACTCATCCCACGCGAGAGTCAGCGCGCGGGCCGCCGCATTGTGGCCCTCGCCAAACCCTGCGGTGAGAATCAAGAGGCGCGGGTTCATACCGAGGTGGGCCGGCTGAGCGGAAAACCATCCCGCTCCGTCGGCGCGGGCGTGTCGTTGGGCGTGGGCGAGTGGCCCGCAATTTCCGTCAAATCGGCTTCGAAACGTTCGATGACCTTCTCCCACGATTGCGCCGCGACTGCCGCCCGAGCCGCTCCGCGCAGTTGCACGCGCAAAAATTCATCGGTCGCCAGCAACTCCGCCGCGTGAACCAGCGCGTCGGGTTGATCGCCCGGCACCACCAGGCCGTTGCGGCCATGCTCGATGAATTGTCGCGCCGCCGCATAGTCGAAACCTGCCACCGCGAGTCCACTGGCCATCGCTTCGGCGAGCACATTGCCAAATGTCTCGGTGCGGCTCGCGTGAATATAGATGTCGGCCGACGCGTAAAAGCGGCCGATTTCATTGCGGGAGAAGAAACCGGCGAAGATGCACTCGGGATGCTCCCGTTGCAGCCTGGCTTTGAGCGGACCTTCACCCGCCAGCACGAAGCGCAGGCGGGGATTCGCCGCGCGCATCGCCGCATAGATGCGGAACAGCAGCGCATAGTTCTTTTCCGGCGCCATCCGGCCGACGTGAAGCACGACCGGCGCGTCGGGCTCGACGCCCCATTTCATGCGTAACTCGGGCGAGCGCCGCGCGGGGTGAAATTGCAACGTGTCGACGCCACGCGAGAGCAGCGCCATGTTGCGAAAACCAAACGCCGCGAGTTCGTCGCACAACTCCCGGGTGGGCGCGAATGTGCGGCGGGTGCGATTGTGCACGTGCCGCAGCCATCCGAGCATGGGTCGGCGAAAAAAGCCGAAACCGTAATGCCGCGTGTAGGCGTGGAAATTGGTATGAAAACTCGAGGTGACCGGCACGCCAAGCGCGAGTGCCGCCGTTACGGCCGATGCTCCCAACGGACCTTCCGTTGCCACGTGCACCAAATCAGGGCGTTGCTCCGTCCACTCCCGTCGCAGCCGACCCGTCGCGGGCAGGCCCATCCGCAGAGCAGGATATCGCGGAATCGGAAATCCCGGCAGCGCCACCTCCTCGAAATCAAAAATTGGATCGGGGCGCGGCAGGTCGTCGCGTCGGGGTCGATAAATCGTCACGTCATGGCCGCGCCGCGCGAGTTCGCGCGCAATGACACCGAAGGTCATCGCAACGCCGTTGACTTCCGGCGGGAACGTTTCGGTGACGAGAGCGAGTTTCATCCGGTGCAGCGCATGCACCCATTAAACCACGCCTCGGTGGCAGCTTCAGGGCGATCCCGTTACGACTGGGAAACATTTTGCGCGCCGTATCGCCACTTGGGAGACGAGCAGCAGCGGTGCGTGTTGATCAACCGGCCATCTGAATCCGCGCTTCGGCTGGAGATTGAGCAACTCCGGTTTGGACCGGGCACGCATTAGACCCGCCGCAATACGTGAATTCGCGCCTCATGGGTCAATTCCGCCAAGCCACCCGGAAAAAAAGCCGACAGTTCCATCCGCAGCCATTCGCGCGCCACGCCGATCGGCTCGGGGCCGTCGTCCACCACGCGAATCACGCGGCTGTGCGTCAGCAGGTTGTCGACATACTCGTCCAGCGTGTGGCGCTGCTGGTGAAAGATCGTTTCGCACAGCAATTCCGTGAATCCGAATTGCCCCGCGCGCTCCGCGGTGAGCGGCTCGTTGTTGCGCACGACCTTTGGATACCGCGCATTCAGCACCTCACGGCGCCATTGGTCGAATGCGGGCTGGCCGGCCATGCGGCCCATCGAACCCGCCTTGTAGAGAACAAGCCACCCCTTCGTCCGGAGCACGCGCGCGGCCTCGCCAAGAAACCGCTCATGATCAAACCAGTGATACGCCGAGCTAACCGTCACCAGATCGAAGGATTCGTTGCGCAACGGCAGCGCCTCGGCGTGACCTTTGCGGTATTCGATTCGCGGATGCCGCGGGACCTGCGCCAGCATTTCCGACGAGGAATCCACCCCCGTGATCCCCAGGGCAAATGGCAACAATGCGATCGTCGACTGCCCCGTACCACACCCGACATCCAGCGCCCGCGCGACGGGCAACTCGTTGCCAATTGCGTTCTGCAGCAGGGCGAGCACGCGCGCATGGCCGCTCGGCCGGCCGGCGGCATACCGCGTAGCCACCGCCAGGTGGTCGAAATAATTCACCATTGGCGCGGCCGGCGCGGTGGCCGCAGAGGTGTGATCGGGTGTATTCAAGATCCCAGTTCAACACCGTGCGAACGACGGATCGCGAAGGCTTCGCGAATCGGTTTGCCATCCAAATACGCAGGCAACGCCAGCCCGAGCAGCCAGCAGGCAGTCACGGCGGTGTCTTCCGTGTCGATTTGCAGTTTGTCGATCTGCGTGAGATCGAAATTTCGGCGGGCGTGGGGGCCGTTAACGATCCACGGAATGAAACGACTGCGTCCATCATCCGGACCGACGTGCCCGTGTGAAAATCCCGCGCCGCCGTGGTCCGCGGTGATAATGAACAACGTTTTTCCTCGCGCTCCCTGGCGCTCGACCGCCGCAACGATTTCGCCGATCTGCCGATCGGTCTCACCAATCGCCGCGAGTTGTTCGGCCGAGCCCCAGCCATGCTTGTGCCCGACCGTGTCGACGTCCGGCAGGTGCACGAACATCAAATCCGGCAGCCGCTGTGCCATCACTTTCAAGGTCTCGGTGACCACGATCGCGTTGTCGCTTTTCTCGCCTGACGGGAGAAATGCATGCGCGAGCGTTCCCGGCTTGCTCAGCGGATCGAGCTTGGATTTTCCGGCGACCATCGCGGCGGACAAGCCGGCCTTCGTCGCCATCTCGAAAATCGTCGGCACCATCGGATACACCGGTTCCTTCAACGGCAGATCGCGATTCCATTCTATCTTGTGCTTCCGCGGTGTGACTCCTGTGAGCATGCTCACGTGCGACGGCAGCGTCACCGCCGCCGCCGTGGTGCGCGCCCACATGGTAAACGTGCCGGTCTTGATCAGTCCGTGAAGCACCGGCGCGTCCGCGAGCAGCAATCGATCAGGCCGCAGCCCATCGATGCTGATGATGACCACGTGCTCCACTTCCGGAAACGGCCGGGTCGGTGGCGTGACCGGCACCGGTGACTGCGCAACAACCGCTGAAGCGGTCAACCATGACAGGAGAAAGAGGGCAAAGCGGTGCATCCGCCAGAAACGTGCCGTTACCGCTGCCAGCGGCAAGGGGAGCACGGTTACGTTTACGTGATATTCCCCGACCGTTGATGCGAGTCACGTCGCACGACCAAGACCGCACCAGACCGTGTTAGGGCTCAATCGCCGCGTTATTCGCTCTCTTAGCGAGCAACAGAAGTCAGGCGCCTTTGTCTTACTTGGGATGTGGATTAGCGTCCCGGTTGCGGGCCCGCGCAAAGGCTAAAATCACTAGCATCTCTACGTTCGTAACGAGACTCGTGAATGAACACTCTTCCAATTTTCCCTTTTGACGCGAAGTCCGTATCGCTGGCCCCGGCCGGCGAGGCGCAATTTGCCGCGATCATTGAATTCTCCGGCGATGCGATCATCAGCATGACCCCGGAGGGCATCGTCACCCGCTGGAGTTCCGGCGCGGAGAGAATTTTCGGCTACGCGGCGGCGGAAGTCATCGGCCAATCCGCCCTGCTCCTCATCCCGCCGGATCGCGTCTACGAGGAGGAGCAAGTCCTGGCGCGAGTGGCTCGCGGCGAGGGGGTCAATGAATTCGAAACCGTCCGGCTCAGGAAGGACGGGGCGGCGATCACGGTGTGGGTGAGCCTCGCGCCGATCAAGGATGAGCATGGCGGATTGATCGGCATTTCAAAAGTCGCGCGCGATATCACGGTGCGCCACCGCGAGGAAGAGGCGCTGCGACTTTCCGAGGCCCGTTACCGGCGGCTCTTCGAAACGGCGCAGGACGGCATCTTGATTCTCGATGCAAGCACCGGCCAGGTGGTCGACGCCAATCCGTTCATGCAGGTGCTGCTCGGCTACACGCTGGGGGAGTTCATCGGCAAGAAACTCTGGGAGATCGGTCCATTCAAGGGGATCGACGCGAGCAAAACAGCCTTCGCCGAACTGCAGATCAAGGACAGTGTGCGCTATGAAAGCCTCTCCCTCGAACGGCAGGACGGCGGCCGGGTCGAGGCGGAATTCATCAGCAATGCCTACGTCGCGGCTGAGCGGCGGCTCATTCAGTGCAATATTCGCGACATCTCCGCGCGAAACCGGGCGGAGAGAGTCCTCCGGGAAAAGGTGGCTGACCTTAGCCGGTTGGCGGCGGAGGTGAGCAACCGCATGGCCGAATTGGAGTCAACCAACCGGGAACTGGAGTCGTTCAGTTACTCCGTCTCGCATGATCTCCGGTCACCGCTGCGCAGCATCGACGGGTTCAGCCGCATTCTGCTCGAAGACTATGCCGACAAGCTGGATGACGAGGGAAAAGATCACCTCCAGCGGGTGCGCGCCGCGAGCCAGCGGATGGGACTCCTGATCGACGACCTGCTCAAACTGTCCCATGTGACGCGGCTGGAGATGCGGCGCTCGCCGGTGGATTTATCCGCCGTGGCGCGCGATATCTCGGAGGATCTGCAGCGGGCGGAGCCGGAACGACGCGTGCAGTGGTCACTGGCGCCGGACCTGTCCGCCCAAGCCGATCCCGACCTCGTGCGGGCCGTGCTGGAGAATCTCCTCGGCAACGCCTGGAAGTTCACGCGCGACCAGGCCGACGCGCGCATCGAGCTTGGCCTCGCGGAGCACGACGGTGCGCCGGCCTTCTTCGTGCGCGACAATGGTGCCGGATTCGACATGGCGTTTGCGGACAAACTATTCAGCCCGTTCCATCGGCTGCATTCCGTGGCGGAGTTCCCCGGCACCGGGATCGGGCTGGCGACGGTGCAGCGCATTGTCCGGCGCCACGGCGGCCGCGTGTGGGCCGAAAGTGAACCCAACCACGGCGCGACCTTCTGGTTCACCCTGCCCGAACAACCCAACCAACCATGAAGAACCAAAGTATCCTGCTGGTGGAAGACAACCCGGACGACGTGAAGCTCACCGTGCGTGCCTTCGGGAAAAGCACGCTGCCCAACCGGGTCATCGTCGCCACCGACGGGGTCAAGGCCCTGGATTATCTCTTTGGCACGGGAGACTACGCGGGCCGCGATCTGAACGACATGCCCGCCGTTGTCCTGCTCGACCTGAAGCTGCCGAAGTTGAGCGGGCTGGAGGTATTGCGCCGGCTGCGCGCTGACGCGCGCACGAAACGTCTGCCCATCGTGGTCATGACCTCGTCCCGGGAGGAGCAGGACGTCGTCGCCAGCTATGACCTCGGGGCAAACAGCTACGTCCGGAAACCGGTGGATTTCGAGCAGTTCTCCGCCGCCATCGACAACCTTGGTTTGTATTGGCTGGTCCTCAACGAAGCGCCGCCTCACGCGGGAGAGGTAAAATGACCCAGCCATTGCGAGCCTTGTTGGTCGAAGATTCCGCGGATGATGCGAAACTCCTGCTGCGCGAATTGAAGCGGTCCGGTTTCACGGTCACCCACCAGCGGGTCGACACAGCCGTGGCGCTAAGGGAGGCGCTCCGGTCGCAGGTGTGGGACATTGTGCTCTCGGATTGGACGATGCCGGGTTTCAACGGCCTCGAGGCCTTGGCAATCGTCCGTGCCAGCGGATTGGACCGGCCTTTCATCCTGGTGTCTGGGACCATTGGCGAAGACATCGCGGTCGACGCCATGCGTGCTGGCGCGAACGATTATTTCCTGAAAAGCCAGCTGACCCGACTCGGTCCGGCGGTGAATCGGGAATTGCGCGAGGCGACCAGCCGCCAGGCCCGCCGCGCATCCGACGAACAGGTGCGATTACTCTCGCACGCGGTGCTTCAGGCGCCGGTCACGATAATCATCACCGATACCGCGGGCCGCATCGAATACACCAACCCCAAGTTCACCCAATTGACCGGTTACACCTTCGAGGAAATGCGGGGACAGCAGACGAACCTGCTGAAATCGGGCCTCACGCCCCCGGTGGTCTATGCGGAGCTGTGGCAGACCATCACCGCCGGTCGCGAGTGGCGGGGTGAACTCCAGAATCGCAAAAAAGACGGCGCGCTGTTTTGGGAGCTCGCATCCATTTCACCCATTCGGGATGGCGCGGGCAAGATCACCCACTTTCTGGCGGCCAAGCTGGACATCAGTGAGAACAAAGTGGCCGGGAAAAGGATTTTCGAACAGGGCGAACTCCTCAACGCGGCCAACGAGACCATCGTCGTTGTCGACCTCGAGAACCGCATCTCCTTTTGGAACCACGGCGCCGAAAGGCTGCTGGGTTGGACTGCGGGAGAAATGCTGGGCAAGCCCCTGAACGATGTTTTTGCGCTCGGCGGCGTCGCCAGCGGGGCACCGGTTCACCCCGCCATTGCGACGGTGGGCGACTGGCGCGGTGAAATCCACGGGTATAAGCGAAGTGGCGATCCTGTCGTCTTGGAAACGAGCATCACGGCGCTGCGCGACGAGGCCGGTCAGCCCACCGGGCGGCTCAGCATCTGCACCGACATCACGAAAAAGGTGAAATTCGCCGAGCAGTTCCTGCGCACGCAGCGACTGGAGGCGATCGGGGCGCTTTCGAGCGGCATAGCCCACGATCTGAACAATATCCTGGCGCCAATCCTCCTGCTGGCGCCGATGCTCAGGGACAAGCTGGCGGATCCGAATGACGCCGAGCTTTTGGAGATGGTTGAGCGTAGCGCGCAACGTGGAGCGACCATCGTTCGCCAGTTGCTCACGTTTGGCCGCGGCATCGAGGGTGAACGCGTTCCCGTGGCGGTGCAGCACCTTCTCCGGGAGATGTTGGGCATCATGCGCGAAACGTTCCCCCGAGACATCACGATTGCCCCTGACGTTGCTGCCGATCTGCTCCCGGTCATGGCCGACGCGACTCAGATTCACCAAGTGCTGATGAATCTCTGCGTCAATGCGCGCGATGCCATGTCGGCGGGCGGGAGACTGACGCTCACCGCCCGCAATCTGCGCCTGAGTGAGCAAGCCGCAGCCCTGCTGCCGCTGGCGAAGGCCGGCTGCTATGTCGTCCTCACGGTGGGTGACACCGGCCACGGGATCGCGCCCGAATTCGTCGGTCGGATCTTCGAACCGTTCTTTACCACCAAGGAAATTGGCGGGGGCACCGGGCTCGGGCTTTCCACCGTGCTCGGCATCGTCAAGAGCCATGGCGGATTTGTGACGTTCGACAGCAAGGTCGGACACGGGACCGAGTTCAACGTCTACCTCCCCGCCATCATCAATCCGGACGCATCCGTGCCGCCGACGGCAGTCGCGGAAACGCCTGGCGGGCAAAACGAACTCGTGCTGGTGGTGGACGACGAAGTCTCCATTCGCACCACGCTGTGCAGCGTGCTCGAATCGCGTGGTTATCGGGTGCTGACGGCGGCGAACGGCAAGGAGGCCTTGGAAATATTGCACGGACACTGCGCGGAGATCCGGCTCGTGCTCACCGATTTGATGATGCCTGTCATGGGCGGGCTGGCGTTGATCCGCAAAGCCCTGGTGCTGGAGCCCGGGCTCAAATTTGTGGCGATGACCGGGCTCGGCGATACGGAACGTCGGGCAGAGCTGGCCTCGCTCGGTGTGGTGGAAATTGTGATGAAGCCCTGCGGGCCGCAGGAAATTCTGGCGGCACTCGGCCGCCAACTGCCGGCGGGGGATCCAGGCTCGGACCATCATGCCCACTCGAATCTTCATCGTCGATGACCACCGCATCATGCGGGAAGCCGTGCGGCGGCTGCTCAGCGATCACGCGCATCTCGAAGTCGTCGGCGATGCCGGTGATTCCGAAAGCGCGTGGCGCGGCATCACGGAATCGAGACCTGATTTGGTGTTCATGGATCTGGAAATTCCCGGCGAAGGGGGGATGGCACTCACCCGCCGGATCCACGCGGCATTCGCCAACATCAAGGTTATCATCCTGACCAGTGACGTTGATCCCCGTCTTGCCAGCGAGGCGTTGGCGGCCGGAGCCCGCGGCTATCTTTTCAAGACCAATGGGAGCAAGGAACTGCTGGCGGCGGTGCAAACGGTGCTGGACGGTCAGATCTATGTTTGTGCGGACACCTCCGGTGCCATGGTCCGCGCTTACCAAGTCGGGCAGCGTGAACTTTCGGCCGAACCGAAACCCGCGCTGACTGCGCGCGAGCATCACGTCCTGCGGCTGGTGGTCCAAGGGCTGCGCAATAAGGAAATCGCCGCCGAGTTGAATGTGGGCATCAAGTCGGTCGAGGCCTACCGGTCGCGTTTGATGAAAAAGCTGGGATGCTCCACTCCGGCCGACTTGGTGCGTTGCGCGCTGCGAGACGGTCTGGCCGGCTACTGAGCCGGCCGGCTGATTGCGCCCGTCGCCACCGTGACTGTGGCCGACACGGCCTTTAACGGCGGCCAATCGGGTTTCCCTATTCCGCAAATCGGGTTTTCCCATGTTCGGGATCGCGTCGCGCACCCGATTTAAGGGTGCACGTGACACTCCGATCATCAGAAGGCGCTTCGTTACGGACGCCGATTCTCGGCGTTCGATGCCTGAACCTGCCTCTTCAGCGTTCGAAGAAGGAGAATAGCTCCTGCCCGAGCACCTGTCACTCACCGCTTTTGGCCAGTCACCAATGACTGTGTCCGCCAGAAAACAAACACCCCCCTAGTTCACAATGTCCACCGCAACTCCCGAAGTCGAAATCTCACGTCGCAATGGCGATCACTCCCTTGCCGCTCCGCGCAAGACCATAATCCTCGCAACCTCGACGCCCAAAACCGAACGGGTCGAGTTGTCGGACGATCGTGCCGCAGCCCGCAAATTGGCGGAGCAAAAAGCGAAGGCGCGGACCTTGGCGCGTGCCCAGGCGGTGGCCGAGAAACTCTCGACTGCAACCGAGCAGGTGTCATCGGCGATTCAGGAGGCGAGCGGCGCAATCCACGAGTTGGAAAAGACGATGCAGCAGGTCGCGACGGGTTCGCAGCAGGCGTCGGCGGCGGCCGAGGAATCCCGCACGGCGATCAACCAAATCGAGAAAGCATCCGATGAGGCCAACAAGATTGCGACGATCTCGAAGGACAAGGTGAACACGTTGCAGCAGCTCGCCAGAACGACGACGCTCGATATCGAAGCGTTGATCACCGGCGTCGGCGGCGCGGCCAAGGCAAATCTCGATTCGGCCAAGATGATCGTGGAGTTGGAGCGGCTTTCCGACGAGATCGGCAAGATCGTGCACGCCGTGGCGCGCATCGCCGACCAGACCAATTTGCTCGCGTTGAATGCGGCGATCGAGGCGGCCCGGGCCGGGGAACACGGCAAGGGTTTTGCCGTCGTCGCCGACGAGGTGCGCAATCTCGCCGAGATCAGCGAGAAAAGCGCTCGCGGCATCCAGGAAGTCGTCAACGAAATCCAAAACCAGGTGAAAATCGTGGCTGCCGATACTGAGGCGGCGGGCAAACAAGGCATCGCCGAAGTTGAGAAGGCGAAGTCGATCACGAAAGACCTGATGCTGATCGGTCAGGACATGGTGGTCATCCAACAGGGCTGTGAGGTGATTTCCTCCAACGCCACCCAGGCCGTCACAGGTTCCCGCGAATATCTGAAGGGCGCCGAGCAGATCGCTTCGGCCTCGGAAGAGGCTTCGTCCGGTTGTGAAGAGGCCCAAAAGTCCGTCCAGGAACAGTCGAAAGCTTATAACGAGATGGGCGACGCCGCCCGCGCGATGGCCGATCTGGCGGAGGGGCTCAAGACCTCCACGAATGCGCAGAAGTCCGCGGAAGAACTCGCGGCCTCGGCGGAGGAATTGTCCGCGAATGCGGAGGAAATCAAAGCGTCGGCCGCGCAAATTGCGTCAGCCATCGATCAAATTCAAAAAGCCGCCGGCATTCAGGGCAAGGCGGCGGACAAATCCACCGAACTCGGCGTGCAATTGCTGCAGGCCTCCAAGGGGATGAATGAACGAGCCACCGTCAGCACCGACAAGATGAATTCGATCAAGGATCTTTTGACGCGCAACAAAGCCAATGTGGACGCGCTCATCGTCAATGTCGGCAAGGCGGCCGAGGCCTCGATGACCTCCGCCAAGAACGTCCTGCAACTGGAAGAGCGCACCCGCCGGATCGACAAGATCGTCGATGCGATCGTCATGGTGACCGTCCAGACGAACATGCTCGCGGTCAACGGCAACGTTGAGGCGGCGCGGGCCGGCGAATACGGCCGCGGCTTCTCCGTCGTCGCCGGCGACATTCGCGCGCTCTCCAACGAGAGCAGCGAAAACGCGGATCGAATCAAGGACCTCGTCCGCCAGGTGCAGGCGCAGATTGTTCGCGTCGCGGGCGACATCGAACTCGCGGGCAAGACGGCGGCCGCCGAAGTGGAGAAAGCCAAAGTCTCCTCCAGCAATCTGGACATCATCGCCAAAGACGCGGACATCGTGTTGGCGAACATCCAAAAGATCGGCACCGGCGCGACCGAGGCGATGAAGGCGCTGGATCAAGCGGGCAAAGCGACGGAGCAAATCAGTTCTGCCGCGCAGCAAATGGGCCGGTCCACGGAAGAAGGCGCCAGCGCCGCCGAGGAAGCGAGCAAGGGGGCGCAGCAGATTGCGCAAGCCATCGAAACCATCGCCTCGCAAGCCGACGAACTGCAGCACGGCTGAGCCAACCCTTCGCGCAGCGAGACGGTGGTTGGGCCTCCGCCCGGCCCCGTCTCGGTGCACAACCATCCAATCTTACTGAGGAAAAATTATGAGCGAACTCGCAACCCCGGCATCAGCCCCCAAGGCCGAGAGCCAGTTGGTCACGTTCTATCTGGGCGACGAAGAATTCGGCTTCGACATCATGTCGGTGCAGGAAATCATCCGGCAACCGAAGCTGTCGCGCATTCCGATGGCCCCGCCCTATGTCGAGGGCATTGCCAATCTACGGGGCATGGTCCTCCCCATCATCGACACCCGCACCCGTTTCGGCATGCCGCGCACGGACGACAGCGACCGCACGCGCGTGCTGGTGGTAGATGTCGATGGCAACAAAACCGGTTTGCGCGTGGATCGCGTGCGCCAGGTGACGCGTGTGCTCCAAAAGCAGATGGAGCCGCCACCGCCCGTGATCCGCGAAGGGATCAGCTCCGACTATCTCGAAAGCGTCGTCAAACTCGAGGACGGCAAACGCATCATCATGGCCCTCAATCCCCGGGCCATCTGCAAAGTGTCGCCGGAAGTGTTGCAGAAGCATAGGGCGGCACTGGGAAGCGAGGCCACCGCGACAACGACCCAGGCTAAGGATGCCTCGGAGGATCTGGCGGTCATTCAATTGGTCGCGTTCAAACTGGGTCGCGAGGAATTCGCCTTCCAGATGGACCGGGTGAGGGAAATTCTCCGCGTCACGCGTCCCAGCGAAGTGCCGGGCACGCCGAAGCACGTGCTGGGCGTCCTGACCGTGCGCGGAAACATCCTGCCCGTAATCGATCTCCGGGTCATGCTCGGCTTGAACAACCTGGAATCGGAAGTGGTCGCCGAGGTCACGGAGCTGAGCGCGCGCTTCAAGGCTTGGCTGACCGCCGCGGGGGAAACGGTGTGCTCCGGCACAGGCAAGCTGGATGCATCCGGCGCCGAAACCGTGCGCAAGTGGATGGCCGATTGCACCACGTCGAGCGAAGCATTGCTGGAAGTTCTCAGCCAGATGCGCGCGGCCAATGACCGGCTGTTGCGCGGCATTGCCCAGACGCAGGGTTTGGTTGCCGCTGATCAGGGCAAGACCCGGGCGCTATTCGAGCAGGAGGTCGAAGCGTCGGGTCAGGAGGTGCTCAAGCTACTGGTGAAGTTTCAAGGCAGCGTGAAGGAGAACATCCGCGAAGATCAGCGCCTGATAGTCGTGCAGGCGCACGGCTCGTTGCTGGCGCTGCTGGTGGACAAGGTGCGCGAGGTGCTGAAGATGCCCAAACGCCAGATCGATGTGCCGCCGGCCCATTTGTCGGAGAACCAAAACGTCGAACTCAGCGGCATCGCCAAACTGGAAAACGGCAAGCGGCTCATCATGCTGCTGGACGCCAACCGCCTCATCAAGGGCCAGGAACTCGAGCAGCTCGGAGCGAGCAAAGCCGAGTCGGCGGGGAATGAATCCCAGAAGCATCAAGTGGGGGGCGAAGGCGCCTCACTGGGTGAGCAACAATTCGTCACGTTCCATCTCGGCGACGGCGAGTATGGCGTGCCCATCGCGAAAATTCAGGAAATCGATCGCGCGGCGAAAATGACGCGCGTGCCCCGCGCGGCGGAATACGTCGACGGCATCACCAACCTCCGGGGCGAAGTCGTCCCCGTGATCAACGCCCGCAAGCGCTTCAACCTGCCCCCGAAGGACACCGATGAACGCACGCGCGTGATCATCATGGAACTGGCGGGCGTGAAAACCGGATTGCTGGTGGATTCGGTCCACGAGGTCTTGAACCTTCCCACCAAGGACATCGCCCCGCCGCCCGCTTCACTCTCAACAACGATCGATCGGCAGTTCATCTCCGGCATCGGCAAGGTCGATGGCGACAAGCGCATGCTCATCCTGCTCGACGTCGAAAAGATTCTTCAGCGGTAGGAGGTCGGTATGACGCCCATGAGAATCCGGCAGCCGTCCGCGGTCGGCCGATTCTCGGGCGCTAAATTCCATGAAACGAATCCGTGTATTGGTCGCTGACGATTCCGCGCTGATGCGGCGAACGCTGCGCCATGTGATCGAGGCCGACCCTGAATTCGAATGGGTCGGCGCGGCGCGCGATGGCGAGGACGTCCTGCAAAAGGCCCGCGAACTTCGGCCGGACGTCATCAGCATGGACATCAACATGCCGAAGCTGGACGGCATCACCGCGCTCCAGATCATCCTGGACGAAGGCATTTGCCCGGTGGTGATGCTGTCGTCGCTCACGCAAAAATCGGCCGTCACTACTTTCGAATGCCTCGAGCTGGGGGCGTTTGATTTCGTCGGCAAACCCGACGGCACCGTCAGCTCGGATCTGGGCAGTGTGGCGCGCGAGTTGACGCTCAAGCTCAAGGCCGCGGCCGGCGTCGGCACGCTCCAGCGCACGGCCAAGCAGCGACGCGAAGCGCGTCAGGGTATTCCGAGCCGAGAACCCGTTCCCGCGAGCGCGGAGATTGATCGGCCGAAGCCTGGCCCGGGATTCAAAGCCATCGCCATCGGCATCTCGACGGGCGGACCGGCGACCATCATGGAAGTGCTGCCGCAGCTTCCGGCAGATATCCAGGGCGCAGTGTTCATGGTGCAACACATGCCCGTGTCGTTCACCAACTCGTTTGCGCGCCGGCTGAATGATGCGTGCGACCTGAATGTGGTCGAAGCCGAAGCAGGCATGGAAGTGCAAGCGGGCTGGTGCTACGTGGCGCGAGGCGATGCGCATCTGACGCTGTATCGAAAGCTCACGGGCCAGGTGTTCGTGCGCATGCCGACCACGCCGCAGACGCTGTTTGTCCCGTCCGTCAACGTCATGATGGAATCGGTGGTGGCGATCTATGGGCGTGATACCATCGGCGTGCTGATGACGGGCATCGGAGACGATGGCGCGGATCAGATGACGCGGATCAAGGATGCCGGCGGCTACACCATCGCCGAAAGCGAAGAGAGCTGCGTGGTCTACGGGATGCCACGGGAAGTGATCGAGCGCGGTGCCGCCTGTGAGGTGCGACCGAGTTGGGAAATTGCCCGCGCTATTTTGCGCAGAGTGTGACCAGCGAAACGGATCACGTATGAACATCCCGACTCTTATTGCCAGCCTTGCCGTGGAGGACGAAACCGATCGCAGCAACGCGGCCGAGGATCTGGGTTATGCCGACACCGGCGAAGCGGTCGGACCCTTGCTCGAGCGATTGGCGGTCGAGCCCTCGCGCAAAGTGCGCGAGACCATTTTTCTCGCGCTCGGCAGGATCAATCACCCGGAGGTTCTCGCCCGCGTGGCGACGCTGCTGGACAGCGACGATGCCTTTCTGCGCAACCAAGCCGTCGGTCTGCTCCAGCGCAAGGGCGCGGCGGCCGCGCCCGTCCTCCTGTTGCGCATGCACGAGGCCGATGCCGACGTGCGGAAATTCGTGCTCGACGTTGCGGCAGGCATCTCGTCGCCGGAGGTTGAGCCGATCTTCGACGCAGCGATGCGAGACCAGGACGCCAACGTGCGGATCGCGGCTCTGGAGTATGTCGGCGAACAGCGGAAGGCGCGGTTCAAGCCCGCCGTCGAAACGATTTTTCTCGAGGCGACGGAACCGATGCTCGTCTGTGCGGCCTTCGCCGCGCTGCTGCAGATCGGCGATGCCACCTCGTGGGAGTGCATCCGCCAGCGTTACCCGGCGGCGACCAGCGTGCCGAATTGGGAGGTGGGTTGGTGGATTCGCGCGCTGGGGGAATTCGGCCGGGCGGAGGAGATCGAAGTGTTTCACGAGTTGCTTCAGCTTCATGACGGGAAAGTCGCCGGGGACGTCATGGATGCACTCGAGCGCTTTCAGGGGCGGCATGGTCGCGTGGAAATTTCCGGCGCCTTCTGGAACCTGCTCCGCGAACTGCTTCAGGCGCCGCTGGCGCCGGAGGACAAGCTTCAGCTGTTTCGCGTCGTCGGTGGATTTGGAGGGTCCGCAGCCATCAGCGACCATTTGATCGGGCTCCTGGAACAAGGTGATCGGCTGACCAAGCTCGGAGCGATCGAAGGCATCAGACGCCTGGGTCGTCCGGAATTGCTAGGGTTGTTGCGCAGCCGCCGCGCGATTGAGACCGATCCAAGTGTCGCCGAGGCGCTCGGAGAAAGTGGAGACACCCTTTGATGACCCTTGCGCTCAAGGATTTCGCGGCCATTCGCGACGAGGTTTATCGAAAACTCGGCCTCTATTTCGAGGACTCAAAAATCTATTTCATCCAAAAGCGGATTGAGAAGCGGATGCTGATCCGGACCGTCGAATCGTTTGCCGACTATGCGTTTCTCCTCCGCTTCGGCGACAAAGAGGGCAGCGAGATGCAGGCGCTGGCGAATCTCGTCACGACGAACGAGACCTACATGTTTCGCGAGTTCGAGCAGCTCCAGGCGTTCGCCGACCACTGTCTGCCCATGATCTTGAAGCCGCTGGAGGCCGCCAACGACCGGCGCCTGCGGATCTGGTCCGCCGGCTGTTCCTCCGGCGAGGAGCCCTATACACTCGCGATCATTCTCCGGGAAGTGATGCACGATTTCCGGGCGTGGGACATCCGGATCAAGGCCACGGATATCGACCAAGTGCGATTAGAGATGGCGCGTCGAGCGGTCTACGACGAGCGTTCGGTCAAGGAGGTGCCGGCGGAATATTTCGACCGGCACATCACGCGGCTGGCGGATGGCAATTTCACCGTCAAACCGGAGACCGCGAAGGCGGTGGACTTCGAGCACGTGAACCTCAGCGACCGGATGGCCATGCGCGCGATGGGGAAGTTCGATTTCATTTTCTGCCGCAACGTGCTGATCTATTTCGACGACGCCTCGCGCAAGGCGGTCGTCGATCACTTCTACAACGCCCTCAGGCCAGGCGGGTTCATTTTTCTCGGCCACTCGGAGTCGATCGGTCGGATCAGCACCGCATTCAAGCTGCTCCGGGTCGGCCAACACCTCGTCTACCGCAAGGAATGATATGCCCAAAATCCTGATTATCGACGATTCGTCGCTGACCCGTGAGTTTCACTCGCACATCGTGAAGGACGCGGGCTTCGCCTGCGTGACCGCGGCGGACGGCATGGAAGGACTCGAGAAAGCCACCACCGAGAAATTCCAGCTCATCCTCACCGACATCAACATGCAGGGAATGGATGGGTATGAGTTCATCCGGCGGGTGCGGCAGAATCCCGACTACGATGAAGTGCCCATCATCATCGTCTCCACGGAAGCCAAAGATATGGACAAACAAAAAGGCTTCGGGGCAGGCGCCAATCTCTACCTCGTCAAGCCCACCGACGCCGGCCGCATCGTCGAGAGCATGAAGATGCTGCTGGGGAGTCCGTGAGGTTCCCTCCCTCCTGAAATACGATGTCCAGTCGCCGAAATACCAACCTGCGCACTCAAGCGCACCGCGTTCGGCAAACGACAAAGGACTTTCTCTTCCTGTGTCACCAGTGGGGAGCGCACAGATGGCGGTCTGCAAAATTCAACCAGCCCGCAACGCATGTGGCCGCGGGCATGTGGGCGGCCCGTCTGGGAGACGAAAAGCAGGCCCTCCTTTCGCTTATCCAGAGCATGGAAGCGGAATTTTTGGAAACCGGCGAAGGGCTGATGCGACTCTCGCAACAATTGAGCGACATCCAGCACGTCAGCCAGTCGCTCGGTGAACTGACCATGGGGCAGGCCGAGGACGCGGCCGTGCAGTTCGCCTTTCAACTGCTCAAGAAGGCGGAGGATCTCGTGCTGGCGAGCTACGACCAATACGATCACGTCTTTGTGACCTTTGCCGAGTTGCAGCAGCGGCTCGCCCAGCTCGCCAAGCAGCATCACGACCTCATGCGCGTCCTGCAGCCGCTGCAATATATCACGGCGGCATTGCGAATTGAAGCGAGCCGTCAACCGCCGGAGATCCATGAGGTGTTCGTCACCCTCGCCACCGATTTGAATCAAACGGTGAACGAAGTCCGCGCCACGCTGGACCAGCAATTCGCGGGCCTCGCGGCCGGCGAGCAAATCGTGCAGGTCCTGATGGCGCAACTTTCCGCGTCGATTCGCCAGCATCGTCTGGAGGTGTCCGCCGCGTTGGGCACGAGCCGTGACCACTTGCGCGCTGTGGGCGAAGCGCTCGCCAACTCCGGAGCGGGTGCAGCCGATCTGTTCAGTCTGAACCAAAAGGTCCGGCGCCACATCGGCGGGATCGTCGTGGCCCAACAATGCCAGGACATCACCCGTCAAAAAATCGACCATGTGGGCGAAGCGATGGACGAGATGCGGGCTCATCTGGACGAGACCCGCACGAACGGTTCCGCCGTTGCTCCGGATACCCGCCCGTTCGTCTTTCACGCGGCTCAGATTCAGTTGCAGCAAATCCAGAGCGTCTTCGGCGAACTCAATCGTGCGGCCGATGGCCTCACGTCCGGCATCGAGAGCTTGCGCATCGACGCGGGTGCCGCCGCCGAAGTGGCGGTGAAGGTGGGCGGGACGACGCTCGACGCAAAGGTGGCCAGCCTCTGCGAGGCCGGCATTGCAGGCATTCTCAAAATCATCGAAGAGGCGGTGCAGCGCATCGCGGACATCCTGTCCGCCTTTGCGCCGCTGCAGGCCAGCTTTGTCAACTGCACCGCCAAGGCGACCGAACTGGCCGGCAATGTGCGCCATGCCGCGCTGAACGCGCAGGTCTTCGCGATCCACGCTTCTCACGGTGCGACCTTGGAAGTGCTGGCGGGCCGCGTGAGTGCCGTTTCGGACGAAGCGATCGCGCAGGTTCAACAAATGGGTGCTGCTCTCAATCACACGGGCGAGTTGGTGAACAACCTGCAGCAGCGGCTGACCGATTTTCAACAACTCGGGCAGGCCGAGCAGGAGATCTTGAAGAGTGAATCGGCGCATTCGCGGAAAAAGCTCATTGAGCTGGAGCAGTCCATCCCGGTCTTGATCCAACGCCTCACCGGGCAGCAAGCCGCCTTCGCGCAGTCCGTCGAAGCGGTCCTGACGGAGGTTCGGTTTCCGATCACAGTCGCCGAGGGCAGTTCGCGATCGCTCGGCTTTTTCAACGATTTGGTGGGGTGGTGCGGCCCGCACGACACCATTGCGCCGATCGAGTCAGAGGCGTCGGCAAAAATCGAAGCGCTCAAGGCCAACTATACGATGGCGTCGGAGCGGCACGTGCACATGGCGGCGATTCTACCGGCGGCGGTGGCTGCGGCGGAGCCTTCGATCGAGTTGTTCGACGACTTGGAGGCACCCTTGCGTGTGTCCGTTGTTGCCGCCCGTAAAATCTCGGCTTCGGACGAACGGCTGCAAGATCAACCGGCCCCGACTGACTTGAGCGTAAGTGCTGCGGCTGTTCTGGGCGCAACGCACGATGTCGCGCCGGAGAAATGCGCCGTCAATGCAGACATGGGCGAAAACGTGGAGCTGTTCTAATGAAACCCACCACACGCCGGCCGACATCCGTGCACGATGCGCTCTCCGCTCACATCGCGATTCTCGATGAGCAGGGGACGATCTTGGAGGTCAACGCCGCTTGGCAGCGCTTCGCGCGCGAGAACAATCTCGCTGGCGACCGGCACGGCGTCGGCGAGAATTACCTGGCTGTGTGCGATGCAGCCTCCGGCGATTTCGCGGAAGAAGCATCGGCCATGGCTGCCGGCATCCGCGGCGTCATCACCCGACAACACGAAGAATTTCACTTGGAATACCCCTGCCATGGTCCAGGGGAGCAGCGCTGGTTCATTGGACGAGCCACCCGCTTTGTCGACGACCGCGTGGTGCGGGTCGTCGTGGCCCACGAAAATATCACCGCGCGAAAGCGGACCGAGGTAGTGCTGCAGGCGAGTGAGCGCCGGTTTCAGATGGCTCTTCAAGCCGGAGGTCTGGGCGTTTTCGAACACACTCTGCCTGACGATCGCCTCTTTGTCTCCCGGGAGTTCTGCCAGATCGTTGGATTGCCGGTCCAAACTTCCATTTCTCATGATGAGTGGATCGGGCAGGTGCATGCGGATGATCGGGGCCACGTCCTCGCCCGTATGCAACGGATGGTGGCCGAACAGGCCGCGCTCGATCTCGAATATCGGCTTTGTCTTCCCGATGGAAAGGTGCGGTGGATTCGCACGACGGCCTCCCCCGTCGCGGAGCAGGGGAAGGTCGAGCGCGTTTACGGGATGGTTCAGGACATCTCGGAGCGCAAGGAGTCCGAGTCCGGGCTGCGCCGGCTCTCCCGCGCCGTCGAGCAGAGCCCCGTCTCCATCGTGATCACCGACTTGGAAGGCAGGATCGATTACGTGAATCCGAAGTTCTGCACGACGACCGGATACAGCCTCGAGGAGGTGCGGGGGAAAAATCCCCGGGTGCTGAAGTCGGGGGAAATGTCGGCAGAGACCTATCGGCAGATGTGGGAGACCCTCACCGCCGGGAGGGAATGGCGCGGCGAATTTCACAACCGCAAAAAGAGCGGAGAACTGTTTTGGGAATCGGCGTCCATTTCTCCCGTCTGCGATGACAGGGGCGACGTCACGCATTTCGTCGCGGTGAAAGATGACATCACTGCACAAAGGAAGGCCGAGGCAGCGTTGCGGGAGTCGGAGGAGCGCTACCGGTCGCTTTTCGAGCGCTCGCTCGACTGCATGTATATTCATGATTTCGAGGGCAGATTCCTCGATGCCAACCCAGCGGCATTCGCTTTGCTGGGATATCAGCGGGCGGATCTGGCTTCGCTGACCGTCGGTTCGCTGGTCATTCCAGCCGATATTCCCCGGGTGATGCGCAGGATTGAAGCAATCCTCGCGGGCGAAGGCCAAACGGAGATGGCGGAACTCACCCTGCTCCACAAGGACGGCGGACATGTGGAGGTGGAGACCAAGTCATCTCTGGTGCTCCGCGATGGCCAGCCCTATGCGGTTCAAGGCATGGCCCGCGATATTACCGAGCGGAAGCGAGCCGGTGCAGTCTTGAAAGCGCAACTCGCGCTGAGAGAGCTGCTCGCCAAGACCGCTGCGAATTCGCCTGGCGTCATTTACACGTTCCGACTGCGGCCGGATGGTTCGAGCTGCATGCCCTACGCCAGTCTGGCGATCGAGGAATTGTTCGGCGTGCAGCCGGAGGAGTGGGCGGAGGATGCGGCACCATTGTTCGCCCTGATCCATCCCGACGATCGGGCTGGCGTGATCGACTCCATCGCGGAGTCCGCGCGCAGCATGCTGCGCTGGCGGGCGGAATTCCGGGTGCAGCATCCGGCCAGGGGCATATTTTGGATTGAAGGGCAGTCGACGCCCGAGCGGGAAACCGATGGGAGCACGCTCTGGCACGGTTTCATGAGCGATGTCACCGAGCGCAAGCGCACGGCCCGGCAATTGGCCGAGCACAAGGAGAACGATGAGCGTTCCCGCCGCGCGCTCGAGCACGAGCAGGAACTGAATCACATCAAGAGCCGGTTCGTCAGCCTGGTCTCGCACGAATTCAGGTCCCCGCTGTGCGTCATCAAGATGGCGGCCTCGCTGCTCGACGATTATCTGGATCGCATGACGGGCGAGGAGCGGGCGGAGAATATCCAGCACATCCAACGCGCGGTCGTGCGCATGACGCACATGATGGAGGACCTGCTCGTGCACGAAAAACTCGCCGGCGGGAAAATGGAGATCAGTCCGGCGCGAGTGGACTTGGAGGCATTGTGCCGCCGATTGGTTCGCGAGGCCTCGGGCCAAACCAATGCGATTGTTTGCACTATCGAGCCGGCGGCGCGGGAAGCATTCATCGACGAACGCATCCTGATTCACATCCTCGATAATCTCCTCAGCAACGCGGTCAAATACTCCCCTCGCGACCGGATCGTCACTCTGGAGGTGACACGCGTCGCGGAACACCGACCTGCCGGCGGCGGGCTGCTGCCACTTCCGCCCGCCCGACTTCAGTTCAAAGTCATTGATGCCGGCATCGGAATCCCGGCGGCGGACCTCGCCAACCTGTTCAAGGCTTTTCACCGGGCGACGAACGTCGGCAATCGCCCGGGCAACGGCATGGGACTCGCCATCGTCAAACAATGCATCGACGCGCTGGAAGGTACGATCCACGTCGAAAGCCAGGTCGGTGCCGGCACGACGGTCAGCGTGTCGCTGCCGATCGCCTCCTCCCTCCCGCGGCAACCCTCGCTCTCCCCGTGACCGAAAGCCGGGCCTGTTAACGCCCCGAAATCTTATGCATAGAATTCTTATCATCGAAGACGACCCGGTCATCCGCACACAGGTGGCGCAGGTTCTCCGCTTCGAGGGGTTCGATCCGGTTGAGGCTGCCAACGGGAAACTGGGCGTTGCGGTGGCGATCAGCGCCGTTCCGGATCTCATCGTTTGCGACATCATGATGCCGGAGCTGGACGGATTCGGCGTCCTACAGGCGCTGCGCGACGAGCCGCGAACGGCAATGATCCCGTTCATTTTCCTCACCGCGTTGGTGGAGAGCGAAAAGCGCCGCCACGGGATGGAAGAAGGTGCCGACGACTACATCACCAAGCCCTATACCGCGCGCGCGCTCGTGGGCTCCGTCCGTCGCCGCCTGGCCAAGAGAACGCGCCAGATCGAGGAAAGCCGTCATCGCGTCGAGGAGGTCAGCTTGGCGGTGGCGGCGGCGGTGCCACATGAGATTTTGGAGACCCTCGATCATATCACGACGGTCACCAGCCTGCTGGCGCTGATGCACGCCGGAGACGATAGCCGGGCCGCGGAGATGCATCGCACGGTGATGCAAGAGTCGAATCGATTGCGGCGCATGATGCGGCGGCTGCACCTGTATGCGCAACTTCCGCAACTTTACGCCAACCGCTTCGAACTCGTGAAGACCGGCCCGGTAGCCATCGCGGCCGATGTGTTGGCGCGCGTCGCACGCGAGGTGGGCCGGAACTGGAACCGGGAGGCGGATCTGGTGATCGGCTGGGCGCCGGTGCGCCTGCCGCTGCGCGAGGAATATCTGGTGCTGCTGATTGAGGAACTGGTGGACAACGCCTGTAAGTTTTCGGCGCCAGGGACTCCGATTGAAATCACCGGTCGCGGCCCGCGGGCGTTCTGGTCGCTGGCCGTGAGCAATCGCGGGGCCGGCATGAACACTGATCAGATTAACCGGATCGGAGCCTTCACCCAGTTTTGGACCGGAGACAAGAAGCCTCGCGGACTCGGGCTGGGGCTGGCCTTGACCCAAGGCATCGCGCGCCTGCATGGCTGCGAGTTCTCCCTTCAATCGGACGCGGAGGCGACGACCGCTTCCGTCCTCGTCCCGCTCGAAACCTGACACCCCATGACTACGAATTCTAATGTTACATGGGTGGAGTTGGCCCGCCTGCCGATCGCGAAGATGCAGGACGTGCTCCTCGCGCGATTCGTCGGTCGCGACGAGGCAACCAAAATGGGGTTCCCTCCGGAAATCCTCACCCGACTCGCCACGGCCATCTCCGAGACCACCCGCAATGTGATCCAACACGCCGGCTGCGCCGGAGAAATTCAAATAGGCGGAATCTCGGATGGAGACAAAAACGGCTTGAGGGTGGTCGTATCGGACAAAGGCAAAGGATTCGAGCACCCGGAAAAGTTCATGGGCGACGCGAAAAATGCCGCGCTCGGTGCCGGCTTGCCGGGCTCCCGTCGGCTTGTGGATGGCTTCCACATTCAATCGGCGCCCGGCGCCGGGACCACCGTGACCATGGAAATTTGGAAAAAGCCGGCATGAACTGGCACATCAAACAGGTAAGCGGAACCACGGTGGTCGTGATCGATCGCGAGATGGGAATCCAGGACGCCGCGGCGTTTTACGAAGCGATTTTGGCCATTGCTGTCACCCGCGGTGACATCGAGTTGGACGCAGGGGCGGCCAAGTCAGTCCATTCTTCAATCATGCAAATCCTCTTTGCGTTGTCGCAAGCGGTGTCCGCTTTCCGAGTGACGGCAGCCTCCGCGGACTTTCTGGCGGCGGAGCTGCGGGTCGGGTTCTCACTCGCGAGAAATACAACGGCTGCAATTCCATCCCATCCGCCTGCAGACGTGGAGGTGCCCTGTGCCTAAGACGATCCTGATCGTGGACGATTCGCCGACCATGCGACAAATGGTCAGCTTCACGTTGGTTGACGCCGGTTACACCGTAATCGAGGCCCAGGATGGAGCGGAAGCGCTGACGAAGAGCGGCGCCCAAAGTGTGGATCTCTTTCTCACCGATCTCAACATGCCCAATCTCGACGGGATGCAGCTCACCCGCCGTCTGCGCGCGACGCCGCGCTACGAGTTCACCCCGATTGTTCTGCTCACCACCGAATCCCAAAAGGAACGGAAGATGGAGGGGAAGGCGGCTGGCGCCACAGGTTGGATCGTCAAGCCATTCCAGACCGAGCAACTGCTCGCGGTCGTGAAAAAAGTGTGTCCCTAAGCCACGCCGATCGTGCCGAACCCTAAAGATCGATGGACATCGCCGCCCTCCAGCTGAAATTACGAGATTCCTTCCGCATGGAAGCAGCCGACCTGCTGGCCGAGTTGGATTCGGCGATGCTGGAGTTGGAATCTCATCCCCAGGACGCGGCGTTGCTGAACCGCGTGTTTCGGGCGATCCATACCGTCAAAGGCTCCGGTGCCACGGCCGGTTTCAAGGAGATGGCCGCCTTTGCCCATCACGTGGAGGAACTCTTTGACGAGGCGCGAATGGGGAGGCTGACGATCACGCCGGTGATGCTTGACCTGACGCTGCAGGCGAAAGATTCGATCGGGCAAATGCTCGACTCGGCCAGTCCGGCGGCCCTCGCTCCGGCCTGCCGTGAAGTGGTGGAGTCACTGGCCAGGTTTCTTCCGCACAAAGTC
Organism: Opitutales bacterium; assembly: GCA_038204695.1. GTDB lineage: Bacteria > Verrucomicrobiota > Verrucomicrobiia > Opitutales > Opitutaceae > ER46. The sequence goes on from JBBRCR010000053.1 coordinate 24,900, forward strand.
CGGACTACTCCCGACGGCACGTCCGGGCTCGGGGCCGCCGCCGAGTCACGGCAGCGGCACAATATCTACTTCAAGCCGCACGCGCAGGTCTTCTTCAGCGGCACCGATCCGGTGAGTTTGCTCGACGAACTGCGCGGGTTGGGGGATGCAACGGTGACTGCCCGGTTGGAGGGGATTCCACCGCTCGCGAGCCTGAATCCGAAGCACTGCTATCTGGCTTGGGACGTGGCGGTGGTCAGCGCGCAGCCCGTCGCCAAAATCAAGGAAGTCTTCCTCTTCGTCGAAGACGAAAGCGAGATCCGGATCGAGCGGGACCTC
>JBBRCR010000054.1:0-25212 GCA_038204695.1 Opitutales bacterium
GGTTGTTGGGGGGGGCGGGCGCGTGGTTTTTTTTTATTTACTATTCTCCCCCCCTATCCCCGGGGGGGGCGCTCCCCCCCACTACAGGCTCGAGCCGCTATTGAGGCATGCACGCAGCAAACGCCAATGAACGTGAATTCAGGCGACGCCCTGCTCAGCATCGCTGGGGCATTCGCGTTCATTCGCGTCTATGCGCGGTTAAAAAATCAGGCGGTCTGTTTTCGTTCGGTTGCGGCTGCGCCGCGCTGGGCGCTCTGTGAGCAAAAAGGCTTTTTTTCCTTCAGCCGGTGAAATGTCCGGGTCAGGGCCGGGCTCCGGGTCGGGGCCGGCGGTCGGAGTTGCCGGGTAACACCCCACTAGGAGCCCCCTGGCGCCACGGCTATATTCGCGGCCGCAGCAGCAATGTGGGACCGCAGGGAAGGGGTTCGTCCAAGGAGTATCGGATCGGCGGCATCGTGTGCTGGGGGTTCCGCGCTTCCGCTTCGCGGCAACACTTCGTCGTCGGCCATGAAATCAAACACCTCTAAACCACCGTCTCTCAGCACGTCGCTGCCGAAGTGCCGCACCGGCATTCAAGGACTCGATGAGATTACGGGCGGCGGATTTCCGCGCGGGCGCCCGACGCTGATTTGTGGCGGGGCCGGTTGCGGCAAGACCCTGCTCGCGGCCGAATTTCTCGTGCGCGGCGCCGTGCAATTCGACGAGCCGGGCGTGCCGATGGCTTTCGAGGAGACCGAGGCGGAGTTGACCGCCAACGTGGCCTCGCTGGGATTCGACCTCGGGGGCCTGGTGCGGAGAAAGAAGCTCGTCATCGACTGCGTCCACCTCGAGCCGGGTGAATTTCAAGAGAGCGGCGACTACGACTTGGCGGGCTTGTTTGTCCGACTCAATTACGCGATCGACGCCGTCGGCGCCAAACGGGTGGTGCTGGACACGCTGGAGGCATTGTTCAGCGGACTGCGCAACGAAGTCATTCTCCGCGCCGAACTGCGCCGGCTCTTCCGCTGGCTCAAGGTGAAGGGCGTGACCGCCATCATCACGGCCGAACGCGGCCGCGACCAGCTGACCCGCCACGGGCTGGAGGAATACGTTTCGGATTGCGTCATCCTGCTCGACCATCGCGTGAACGACCGGATTGCGACGCGGCATTTGCGCGTCGTGAAATACCGGGGCGCGCAGCACGGCACGAACGAGTTTCCCTTTCTCATCGGTGACGACGGCATCAGCGTGCTGCCGATCACGTCCCTGGCGCTGAATCACAGGGTATCGAACGAGCGGATTGCCACGGGCATCCCGCGGCTCGACGCGATGCCGGGCGGCAAGGGTTTTTTCCGGGGCAGCAGTATCCTACTTACGGCTACGTCCGGCACCGGCAAGACGATCATCTCCGCCAACCTTGCCCATGCCGCCTGCCAGCGCGGTGAGCGCACGCTCTTCTTCTCCTTTGAGGAGTCGCCCAACCAAATCTGCCGGAATATGCATTCGATTGGGCTGCGACTGGAACCGCTGGTCAAACGCGGCCTGTTGCGGTTTCAATCGGCGCGGCCGTCGCTCTACGGGCTGGAAATGCACCTGGCCACGATGTTCCGGGAGATCGCCGCGTTCGCTCCGCAGGTGGTGGTGATCGATCCGGTCACGAGCCTGTTGGATTCCGGCACTGCTTCCGCATTCGAATCAAGTTCGCGAGTTCCTGATTTCCGACCGCGGTATCGACCTTGTGGATGCGTATATTGGCACCAGCGGCGTGCTGACCGGTTCCGCCCGGGCGGCGCAGGAGGCGCTGGAGCGGGCCGCGCTCCTGACGGGGCAGCAGCAGGCGGCCCGGTTGAAACGCGGAGTGGAGCGCAAGCGTACGGCGCTCGAGCGTCACATCGGCGCGTTGCGCTCGGACCACCAATCGGAGGCGGTGGAATTGCGCCGCATGGCCGAACAGGTCGGAATCAGCGCCCGCACGATCAACACCGAGCGCGCAGCATCGCGGCTGTTGCGCCAGGCCGACAGCAAAGTCGCCGCCCACCCGCGGGGTAAGTTCGCACCGGGGAAAAACGGGAACGGAAACTCATGAAAATCGAAACGGTGAAACGACGTCCCCCCCCCACTCCGCGTCGGCGCGCCAAGCTCTGGCAGCTGCGTCTCTACGTGACGGACCAGACGGCCAAATCGGTGACCGCCTTCGCGAACCTCAAGCAGATTTGCGAAACGCATCTGAAAGGCCGCTACCGGATAACGGTGATTGATTTGCTGACGCACCCCCAGCTGGCGAAGGGGGATCAAATCCTGGCCCTACCCACGGTGGTCCGGCGCCTGCCGACGCCCGTGCGAACGATCATCGGCAACCTTTCCAAGTCCGACAGTGTGCTCGCCGGGCTGGATTTGCGTGCCGCCACTTAACCGGGCCCAAATCGTTGAAACACCGCAAGGGCAACCTCACCGCGCGCGCATTGGAAAAAGTGCTGGCCATTGGCCCGGAAGGAAAACTCTTTCTGCGACTCTATGTCGCGGGAGCCACGACGCGATCACGTGAGGCGATCCGGCGGGTCTATCAACTGTGCGAGGCGGAGATGAAGGACAATTACGAGCTGGAAGTGATCGACGTTTACCAGCAACCGGAGCTGGCGCGCGACAACCAGATCGTGGCCACGCCGACGCTGGTGAAGGAAAGGCCCCTGCCAGGACGGCGGTTCATCGGCAATCTCCTGAACGTGAGCGGCCTGTTCACTGATCTGAGAACCGTTACCAACCTGCAGGCCACGCTTTGAAATCCGGGCGCGAAACATCGCTGGCTTTACCGTCGCACCTGCCGGGCCGAAGCCGGGTGAAGGGCGACGAAATCCTGGCGCTTCGATCACAGCTGGCCGGCGCGGAGGAGGCGCTGCGCGCCATCCGTAGTGGGGAAGTGGATGCGATGCTGCTGCCGGGCAAGCACGGCAACCAGGTGTTCACCCTGCAAGGCGCCGAGCACGCCTACCGGATCCTGATTGAGTCGATGAATGAAGGGGCGCTGACGTTGACCGCCGGCAAGATGATTCTCTACGCCAACGCGTGTTTCGCCCGGATGATCAAATGCCCGCTGGAACAGGTGATGGGCAGTTCGTTCCGGCGCTTTGTTTCCGTGGCCGATCGCGCGTTGCTGCGGACGGCTCTGCAGCGGCCCGCGCCGGCTGGCTCCAAGTTTCAACTGCGGCTGAACGCCCGCGATGGGTCCCACCTGCCGGTACAAATCTCCATTCGTCCGCTCGCCGGGAAGGAGCCGGGCCGTGCTACGATCAGCATGGTCGTGACCGACCTGACGGAGGCGCGGCGCAATGAGGAAATGCTGCGCGCCCTGACCCACCGCCTCGTGCAGGTGCAGGAGACCGAGCGCGACAGCGTCGCCGTCGAATTACACGACAACATCACGCAACGGCTGTGTGCCGTGCTCTTTCGCAGCCAGGCGCTGCTCGACGGCCTTTCCACGCGCAACGGTCCGTCGAAGAAGGAGGCGATTAAGGTGCGGCGGCTGCTTGGTCAGACCGCCAATGAAGTGGAGCGAATCTCGCGCAATCTGCGCCCCGGGAGGCTCGAGCAGTTGGGTCTGGTCGACGTGTTGCGCGATACGGCCAGGGACTTCGGCCGTCGGGCGGGCGTAGTGGTCCGCGTCAATTGTGCTGACCTGATGGCGCGGTTGCCGGCCGGCACCGAGCTGGCGCTCTTCCGGATTCTCGAGGAAGCGTTGCGCAACGTGCAAAGGCACGCGCGGGCGGACCACGTGACCGTCAGCTTGAAGCAGCAAGGCGGCTTCGTGCAGCTGGCGATCAAGGATGATGGCATTGGTTTCAATTTGAGCCCGCGCCCGAGCGGCCGGCGCAAGGGCGGCCTTGGCCTTCTTGGCATGCGCGAGCGGGCAACGTTCGTCGGCGGCTCGTTTGCCATCACCTCCGCGCGGCGTGCCGGCACCCAGATCAAAGTGCGGATATCGGTGACCGCCCAAGCAATTGCCCCCATAAGTGAGCACAGGCGTTCGGAATATTCATGAACGTGACACCTACCATCCTTCTGGTCGACGACAGCGAGGACGACCGGTTTCTTGTGAGGACGGCCTTCCAAAGGGCTCATTTCGATTGTCCCTTGCAGGAAGCCTGCAACGGGGAGGACGCGATCGCGTATCTGAAAGGCGACGGAAAATATCGGGACCGGGGCGAGTTCCCCTTTCCGGCGTTGATGCTGCTCGACCTGAACATGCCCGGGAAAAGTGGATTCGACGTGCTCGACTGGCTGCGCACCCAGGCCGGTCTTCGGCGTCTGTCGGTTATCGTGCTCAGCGCTTCCGAGCGTCCGGAAGATGTGACGCAGGTCTACGAGTTGGGCGGCCAGTGTTACCTCGTGAAGCCTCGCACCCTGGAAGATTTGACCAGGATGATTCGTGGTCTGCGCGACTGGCTTCACTTCAGTCGTTTCCCGCCGCTAACAAGTTCGGCGGAATGCAACGAGTTGGCCCCCCTGAGTCAGCGGGTTGGATGATATCCCGCCCGTGACGGGTGGGTCAGCGCGGCAAGAATCCGGATCGCCGCCACCTCACCCCTTCCGCAGCTCAAACCAAAATTGGCTGCCTTTGCCCGGAGCGGACTCAACGCCCACCTGTCCACCCATCCGTTCGATTGCTCTCTGAACAATAGCCAGGCCCGCTCCGGTGCCGGGATATTTATTGCCGCTCAAGCGGATGAACAGGCGGAAGAGTTGAGGGTGGTAAACCGTCGCTATGCCAGCGCCATTGTCTTCCACCCAAACGCGGACAAACGGCCCTCGCTCCTCCGCCCACAAGCGCACCTCAGGCCTCACGTTGGGCGCGGTAAATTTCAGGGCGTTACCGATGAGATTGAACAATACCTGCTCCAAAGTCGGCGCATGGGCCAGCGCGATGGGCCACGGTCCGACACTTTCCACGTGCGCGGACTTGCTTTCAATCTCGGCGCGGAGACCGCGCAGCACCATGTCGACGGCGGTTTGCAACTGCACGGGCGATTGCTCCAGGCTCTGGTGGCTGAGACGAGTGAACGTCAGCAGGTCCTTCAGCATGGCGTCCATATGCTCGGCGGAAGCGCTGATGCGATGGGCAAAGCCCCGCCCCGTGTCACTGAGCTTCGGGCCCTCATCCTCCACCAGAAGCGCGGCATATCCCTGCATCGCGCGCAGGGGTGCGCGTAAGTCATGGGCGATTGAATACACGAGTGCTTCCAGGTGTTTGTTCGATGCGGTGAGTTCCGAGGTGCGCGCGGCGACCAGTTCTTCCAGTTGACCAGCGCGGTTGGTCAATCGCCCTTGCGCCTCGCTCAGGGCCTCCTCGGTGTGTTTCCGTTGGATGATTTCTTCCTGCAATCGCGCGTTCACCATTTCCGCTTCTTCGGTGAGTTCATGTTGGCGCACCGACCCGATCATGAGGGCCTCGTTCATGGCGACCACTTGATCATGAACCTCGGCGGTCTCCGTCACTTGAATCATGATTCCCAGCAGCAACTCACCGGTCAGCACCGGCCACATCACATAGGACCGAAACACCGCGTGCGGTTCGTTCGTCAGCGATACCGTGTAACTCTGCGGCTTCTTCGAGCGATGGACGGCGTCGAGCCACGGCACGCACGAGTCTGTTGCCGGCAGCAACTCGGAAAGTGCGCGGCCGACGGCGTGTCCCGGCGATGTGCCGATCAGGTGACAAAACGCGAGGTTGGCACAGCGAACGATGTGCGCGGTTCCCACCACCATGGCGACGGGTTGCGGAGCATGCTCGTTGATTGCATGCCAAAGGTCCGGGAACTCAGGGAGTGAAAAAATGTGTGTGGTGGTTTCCGCCATGGCAATTTCTCAGCCGGTATCCTCCCATGACGTCGGTGGTGCGGGCGTGGCTTCCTCTGCTGGTAAGAAGTGCGGACCGGGTTGCAGGAATGCAGGTGCCCACTCGTAGTGGCTGCAGTGCCGATCGATGTTCCGTCCCCTTTGCCGGTACAAGAGTTATTGATGGATTGATGCGAAGGCTGGCCCGTAGTTGTGCAGTGGCGGCGAGCGCCAGCCGATGCCAGGCCCTGAGCTTGTCGAACGGGCGAGTGGATTCGAATATGCAATTCGTGCTCCATCCACTCGCTGGCGCCCGCAGCCACGGAGTCGAAAAGGCCACTCTTTTGTCGCTTTTTCCGCGGGAGCCCGCACCCTCGAAGCAACACCCAATTGGCGGGGTCGGCTGTCCGACGGCCCCTCAATCAGTGTCCCACCAAAACACACCGCGCCCAGAGCAATCGATGAAATCAAATGGCATGGATAATAGCGCGCGACCCCGGCCAGCGCCTGGTGCGCTGGGCTTGGATTTGACGGGACCGGTGCGCGCATCCCTCCGCGTTGCGTCATCGACGGAGCGGCCCGAGCGCCCGGTACGTGGGCGGGCACCTTCACGGCTTGCGTTAAGGCACGGGACTTCTCGTCCCGTTTACTTGGATTTTGCTCCACCGTGGTGATGGTCGGACCTGCTGAATGATTCGGGCGACTCCAGCCATGCGGGCTTTCGCGGCGCGTGTCATCGCGTGCGAGGCGAAGCAAAACAGAGCGTCCCCCACGGCGCTGCCGACGTCATTTTACGTCGTGGAAGAGCTGCGGCCGCATCTGGCCACCCTGATGGGCAACGGCGGTTTTCGCGCGCTCCTGTTGCGCTCGCTCGCCCTGGCCAACGTGGAAGCTCCCTGGCTGCGCACGGTGCAGTTGAACGCCGATGGATCGATGAGGGGATGGGACGAAGCGGACCGACTCGACCCGCAGGAACTGCTCGACGGTGGCATGGTGTTGATCGCCCACTTGCTCGGATTGCTCGTAGCCTTCATCGGAGAAAATTTGACCGAGCGCTTGGTACGCGAGGTCTGGGCGAATCTAACCCCGGAAGACGTGGTCGTTAGCAAAGGAGCGAAAAAATGAAAAAGCGAAAGGCCGCGGCCAAACCCGCACTTGGAATCACCCATCTCGCCCGACCAGCCAGGGTGCGGATCCGCCCGCTGCCGACCGGCGTACGCGGGCTCGATGCGATCCTCGGTGGAGGCATCCCGGAATTCTCCTTCAACATCATCGCGGGCACACCGGGTTGCGGCAAAACCACGCTCGCGCATCAGATCGTTTTTGCGAATGCGACGCTCGCAAAACCGGCGCTTTATTTCACCGTGCTGGGGGAACCCCCCCTGAAGATGCTGCGCTATCAGCAGCAGTATCCCTTTTTCGATGAAACCAAGCTGGGCCGGGCCATTCGCTTTATCAATTTGGCCGACGTGGCGCTGGCGCACGATCTGAACGCGGTCCTGGAGGAACTCATCAAACAAGTCACGGCCATCAATCCGGGGATCGTGGTGGTGGATTCCTTTCGCACCGTCGTGCGCCAGGCGATGGGCAGCGCGGGCGAATTCGACCTGCAGTCGTTCATCCAGCGGCTCGCGCAGTTTCTCACGAGTTGGGAAGCCACCACATTTCTCGTGGGCGAGTATACTCCGGAGGAAATGCGGGACAATCCGCTCTTCACCATCGCCGATGGCCTCATATGGCTTTCGCAGGTGCCCGAGCGAAATTCCGTCGTACGGAAAATGCAGATCATGAAGCTGCGCGGGCAGGCCTCGGTGCCGGGCTTGCACACGTTCCGGATCAGCGATCAGGGCCTGCAGGCGTTCTCGCGGACGCTGGGGCTGGTCGGCAAGAAGCTGAACCGGGCCGGACGGCGGAAGCTCTCGATCGGGGTTTCCGAGTTGGACCGGATGATGGGCGGGGGCATTCGCGAGGGCGACAGCCTCCTCATCGCCGGGCCTTCGGGAACGGGAAAATCAGCGCTGGCCACCCAGTTTATTGCGGAGGGACTGCGCCGTGGGGAACCCGGCATCATGGCGATCTTCGAAGAACGCCCCGTTGGCTACATGGATCGCGCGGGCAGTTTTGGCTTGAACCTGGAAACGCCCCAGCGGAAGGGCACCCTCGAAATTCTCTACCTTCGTCCGCTCGACCTTTCGGTCGATGAAACCATGCAGGAAATTCTCGACGCGATCAAGAGGGTGGGTGCCAAACGGCTGGTGATTGATTCGCTGGTGGGTTTTGAAATGGCGCTGGCGCCCGGATTCCGGGCGGATTTTCGCGAATCGCTCTACCGGATGATTGGGGCGCTGACGGGGGCCGGTGTGACGATCCTCAGCACCGTCGAGGTGGAGGATACCTTCACTGCCCTGACGTTCAGTCACTATACGATCTCGTTTTTGACCGACGATATCATCCGGATGCGATACGTGGAGATCGATGGCCAGCTGCGAAAGGTGATCGTCGTCGTCAAGATGCGCGGCGGCAATCATAGCAAAGATATCCGCGAATATATCATCACCGACAAGGGCGTGGTCATCATCCATCCGCGGTCCACCGAGTATACTGGATTAATCACCGGCATTCCCACCCGCACTGGCCCGCGTTCCGCGCAGAGCACCGAAGCTGCGCCGGAACCCAAGGCGCTCGAGTAACGGAAATTTCCAGGTCTTGAACCCAGCCTCCGCCCGCGCGTTTCAGACGCTCGACCCGACGAAACTCTGTCTGGCCGTCACCGAGCATGCGCCGCTGCCGATGGCCGCGGTGGAGGGCGCGACCCACATCCTGCGTTATGTCAATCCGGCTTTTTGTCGGATGATCAACCGGCCGGCGAAGCAACTTGTCGGCAGGCCGCTCCACCAGTTTCTGCCGAAGAAGAATGAATGTGGGCGATTGCTCGACCGCGTATTTCGCACGGGAATACCGGAAAGTTTCACCGAGCGGGAAAATTCCAATGCTCATCCGCTCCTTTGGTCTTATACACTCTGGCCGCTGGTGGCCGACGAACGCCGCGTCGGGGTTATGATTCAAGTGACCGAGACCGCGGCGTTACATGATAACGCGGTCGCGTTGAACGAAGCCTTGTTACTCGGATCCCTGCGTCAGCATCAGTTGACGGAAACAGCGGAAAACTTGAACAGCCAGTTGCGGATCGAAATCGCCGAGCGGAATGAGATTGAGGAAGCATTGGGCGAGGCGCGCACCCGGCTGGCGGCCCACGCTGACCAACTCGAAAAACTGGTCGCCAAACGCACGGCCGAACTCACCGTCACAAACCGCCGCCTCGAGGCGTCCGTGAAGTCGATCAAGCAAGGGCACGACAAATATTGCGCGCTTTTCCTGCAGTCCGAGGTGATGCAGAAAAAGCTTCGCCAGCTGACCCGCCAGATCATCGCGACGCAGGAGGAGGAGCGAAAACAGATCAGCCGTGAATTGCATGACGAGGTCGTGCAGACGCTCGTCGGGATTAACGTGGAGCTGTCCACCGTGGCGCAGGAGGTGACCGCGAGTCAGCCGGGTCTGCAGGAGAAAATCGCCTACACCCGGCGCTTGGTGGAAAATTCAGTGCATGCGGTGCATCGCTTCGCCCGCGGACTGCGGCCGGCCGTGCTCGACGATCTCGGATTAATCGCGGCGCTTCACGCCTACTGCAAGAGCCTGGCGGCGCGGCAGGAATTCAAGATCAAGCTGACCGCGTGCCGGAGCGCGGACACCCTGGGCGGAGCCGAGCGAACAGTGTTGTTTCGCGTGGCCCAGGAAGCGCTCACCAACGTGATCCGCCACGCCCACGCCAGCCGGGTCCAGATAACCATCAGCCGGATACCGGGTGCGATTCGGATGGAGATAGCCGACAACGGAAAGTCGTTCGCGGTGGAAAAAAATATGCGGGCCGAGAACAGCAAGCGACTCGGGTTGGTGGGCATGAGGGAGCGGGTGGAAATGGTGGGCGGCAGCCTGACCATCGACTCTGCGCCCGGCCGTGGGACGAGAGTGCGCGCCGCAGTGCCCTTCAAGCCCTCGGCGAGGAAATGAACATTTGCCGCGAATGGACGCGAATGGACGCAATGGAATAAGTCAGAATGCTCCGCGTCGTCCCTTGAATTCGCATTCAATCGCACGGCCGTTTCCGAGTCTGATGTTTTGCGGCGTGCATTCCTCGATGACGAACGGCGTAAGCGTGTAGTGGCTGCGAGCGCCAGCGAATGGACGGCTCCGGGCGCCAGCGAATGGGCAAAAGTCCAGGGAGACGTCGGCTCAGGGCCGTTGAGCCACAGATTTCTCAGGGCGGCGATGTTGTTGTGTACCGAAAAACATGGGCGGGACGCCCATGCCACGCCGAGCACGGTCTGCACAGCCGCGCTCGATCTGCACACCGACATGAAGTGGCGCCGGCATCCCGCGGCGTCCATTTCCGTTTCAACTCTGGGGCGGTTGAGAAGTACTTGCCCCCACCATCCGTGGCCGGACTTGGATGGGAGAAACTCACGATGAGTTTTGACCAGCAAGGAATCCCATATATCTCCGGATTGTCGCCTTCGGGACCCGGTCCCACTTGCCCGAGGCGAACTTCCCGTTCGACCCGGGTTCCCCTGCGCCTGATATACTTCTATATAGAGCCACCCAAAAACGGCGACTGGGTTGTCGCCGCGCTCTCCACCCACTGTCCGGTTCCCAACCTCATCCAAGGATGTGACGCATGACTATCCGCCGTTTCTTCTGCATTCTTTCCGTTCCGCTGGTGTACGCGATGGTGCCGTTCAAGCGCTGGGCCTGGACCACGCGCCGCCCATGGTTGCGCGGACTGATTCTCGAGGTCACCTCCGCCGCCGATTTCGTGCTCACCGGGCTGCACGTCCAGAATCCGGCCCTTCTGCTCACGTTCCGGGCCTTTGGCGGCAACTTCCTCTTCGGCCGCGCGCTGATGGTCGTCGAGCACGCCCAGGCCGCCGAAACGCTGGTCAAGCCACAGCTGCGCGGCAGCCTGTTCATGGGCCTGCCGATCGTCGGGTTTTCCCCCAGCACATTCGCCACGAACGCCGGCCCGATCAACGTGGGCCAGCCCGCCCGCGGCGTTCTCCGCCGCCATCTCGACGATCATGTCCTGACGGCCGCCCACCACCATCCCGACCTGGGCGCGCTGCGCGAGAGCTGTGCGGGCGCGCTGCGGGATTGGGTCCAGGATCCGAAGCGCGACCATTTCCTGTGCCTGCGGGGCACAGTGACCCGCGTCCTCGCCATCATTCTGGCCAAGGTCGATCTGCCGAAGGCGGAAGCGGACGCCGTCACCGCGGCCTACCTGCGCCGCTTCGCCGAGCTTTCCGCGTTTTCATATTACGCGCCGGCCATCCTCAGCCTGCTCAACACGCACGAGGCGATGCGCCGCGACGTGTATCTGCCGCTCAAGCGACACGACATCAACCCGCTCGTGATCGACATGCTCATGTTCGCGGGGATGTTCAGCGTCGGAACGATCGTGATGAAATGCGTCGAGCACACGCGCATCCACGACATCGACTACGCGGCGCTCAACCCCCGCCAGCGCATCGCATTTGTCGTCGAATCGCTCCGGCTCTTCCCGACGGTTTCCACCGCTCATCGGATCCTCGAGGCGCCCGAGCAATTCACGGTCTGCGGGCGGGTGATCGAAGCCCAGCCCGGCCAGGAGATCGCTTATCCGTTTGTCTGCATTCATCGTGACGCGAAAGTCTTTCGGGAACCCGAGGCGTTTCGCCTCGACCGGCCGCCGGAGGAAGTGGCCGAAATTTTGAGCTGGTCGCGCGGACCTAACATGTGCCCCGTCCGCGATCTGTCCGTCCTGGTGACCGTCCTCATGCTCGATGCCCTCGCTCAATCCGCCGGCGATCTTCGACGGGTGGAAATCTCCAACATCGAAATGTGAATACGGACCGCGAAGATGAGGACTGGCGCGATCGCTGGGACCGCGGCTGGCGGAGCCCGCACACGCTCACCTCCATGCTGCCGGCCACCAGCCTCGACACGGAGAAACTCCGCGACGTCATCGAAGCGCGTGAGCCGGCCATCCTCGCTGACCTGGGCGGCGTCGACGATCTGCACGCGCTCCGCATCGTGGTGATCCCCGACGAACCCGGGCGCGGACCGCGAATTCTCATCAACAGCGTGGCCGACAGCGCTCCGCGCGAGCACCGGAATGGCGTCGGCGCGGTGCTCGCCCGGCATCTCCATGATCTTGTCTCCGGCGATCCGCAGACCCCGGAAGCTTTTGCGGAAATGTTGCGGGCGCACCGTGTCCGCGAGTGGACTCTGTTTCTTGCCTCCCCGGGCGTCTCGTTGCGGCAGATCCGGGAAGAGGCGCGCCTGCGGGATATCCTGCGGGCTTGGACGCAGCGCCAGCGCGAAGCGGGCACGCTCGATCGCATGAGCCTGGACGAGGCCCGCCTCGCGGCGCGCGAGCACGTGTTGTCGCTCAACGATCCGACGTGCGCCGCCGGCCCGCCGCCCCCAGTCGCCGGCGCCGGGCGTCGATGGATCGACCTGCTGGGCACGTTTCTCTTTTTCCCCCTCCTCGGCGTCCTCGGAAAGGATCTGTGGATCGCCGTTCGCCAGCTCCGGCCGGATTCCACCCGTGCGGTGTCCATCGCGCTGGTCGGGCTTTGGTGGATCTATGCCGCGCCCTTCACGGCGCTGGCGTTTCTCGGCATTCGAGCGATGGAACTCATCGAGCCCGACTTCCAACCTCCGCCCGCGCCCGAAGACAAACTTCACCACCTCGAAACGGTCGAAGACGCGCGCACCAAGAACGAGCTCACGATTTGGTTTCCGGTGAAGCCCACGGTGATCGGCCGGCTCCTCATGCGCCTCACGTTGTTCGGCTCCGAACGCGGGACCCGCCACCTCTGGACCCGGGGAAAGCTCGCCGGCGCGGAGAACATCCATTTCGCCCGGTTGCTGCTGGCCGACGGCGGGCGGCGCATGGTTTTCATGAGCGACTACTCGGGCAGCTTTGACGCCTATATCGATCACTTTATAGGCGTCGGCGGCAACACGCGGGCGGTCGTCCCCATCTCCTCCCGGACGCTGGGCTGCCCGAAGACCCGCTGGCTCTACCATCCGGAGGACGCCGTGTCGTTCCGCCAGCGGTGGCGCGCCATGGTCCGCAGCTACCAGCTTCAGGCCAGCGCCCGCTACGTCGCCTATCCCACGCTGTCGGCCAACGACATCCTCAGTCACCAAGCCATCCGTGCCGGGCTTTTCGCCGAGCAACTTTCTGCCTCCGCCCTCGAGGATTGGGCGAAACGGATCTGACCATGACCCAACCAGCCATCGAAGACAGCATCCAGTCCCTCGCGTTCACCGGCTTCGGCTCGCTTCCCCACACGACGCTGCTGCGGGTGCGCGACATCGACACCGCCTGGCTTGCGCGCGTGCTCTCCCATCTTTCCTTCGGCCGGACCCGGCATGAAATCGGCGTCCAACTCCTGTTGACGGCCCGAGGCCTCGCCGCGCTCGGCGCGCCGCCGGAACAGATCAGCGCCGTCGGCCGCGAATTTCTCAACGGCATGACGTACACGCCCTCGAGCCAGCGGATCGGCGACACCGGACCGCACGCCCCGAACGACGCGTGGTGGACGGACAGGGATCACGACGCCGTGCTGCTCCTCTACGGACCTTCGGCCACGGCACTGGCTGCGACGATTTCCGAGCTGACCCGCGGAGTCACGCGGGTGGGCGAAAGGGAGCTCCGGCTTCCGGCCGGCAGCCGCGAGCACTTCGGGTTTCGCGACGGGATCACCCGCCCGCGCATTGCCCGCCCCGGGCAGGCCGGGAACGACGCGCTTCCCGCCGGCACCTTCGTGTTTGGAGAACACGATGCCACCGGCTCGGTTCCCGAGGCCGGCCCGATCGGGCAGCATGGTGCGCTCGTGGTCTTGCGGGAACTCTCGCAGGACGTCCGTTCCTTCTGGAAGTATTGGCTCGAAGCCGCCCGCGGGGACGAGGGCACCGCGATCTGGCTGGCCGCCAAGGCCGTCGGACGCTGGCCCAATGGCATGCCGGTGCTTCCCGACCAGAGCTCCGAGCCCGCATGCGACGAAACCAAGCTCGACTTTGGCTCATTCGCGGAAGACCGGCATGGCCTCGGCTGTCCCTTTGGCTCGCACGTGCGTCGCGCCAACCCCCGGGACGGCTTGATCGAATCGCCGGAGATTTCGCTGCAGATCGCCGCGCTGCACACCATCCTCCGGCGCGGCCGTGTTTTCGGACCCGACGCGCCGAGTTCGTGGTATCCCGGGCCTTTGCGGCCGCACCTGCCATCGGGAATCGAGGCCGATGGCGCGGCCCAACGCGGCCTGGTGTTTATTGCACTCTGCACCGACATTCGCCGGCAGTTCGAATTCATCGCGCAGAACTGGCTGCTCGCGCCGAAATTCGCCGATCTCTACAACGAAGTCGATCCGCTGAACGCCCACGAGGGCACGCCGCGCACGTTCACTATACAGTCCCGCGGGTTCTGCCCGCACTTGCAGGGCGTCGGCGGATGGGTCCGGCCGCACGGCGGGGGCTACTACCTCCTGCCCGGACGCGGCGCCCTGGGCCAGCTCACCGCCGCGGCCTAGAGTGGCGCAGCTCATGAATCATGTTGTTTTCGTGCCATTCAGATTTTTTTGCTGACGAGACAGACGAACCACGCGAAAAATCAGAGCACGATCCGCTACCCTCCAATTCGGTGGGCGGCGTGCCCGGCGTGGCATGGGCGTCCCGCCCATGTTCCGGATCCTACTGGGCGTCCTGCCCTACCTTTATAAACAGGTCGCGCCCTGTTGCGCTGAACTTGGGCGGGACGCCCATACTGGTATACCTGCGCACACTTGGGCGGGACGCCCATGCCACTCCAAACCCACGGGCGGGACGCCCGTGCCACGTCAATCTGCGCCATCTGCGGTTAAAGGTTTTGGCACCCTTTCTTCGGTTGCCGCGTTCGGAAGAACAGCGGCGACTTGTGGATAAAGGCATGGCGGGACGCCCATGCCACTTCAAATCGCTGCGGGGGTGAATGCCCCATTGGGGCGAGCGTAACGAAGTGCTATCTTGCAGGCATGAACCTACTCATCCTGGTCATCGTTCTTCTCCTTTTGTTTGGTGGCGGCGGCTTTTATTTCGGCGGGCCGGCCATCGGCGGTGGAGCGCTCGGACTGGTGCTGTTAATCTGTCTGATCATTTATTTGATGGGCGGATTTCGCAGCCGTAGCTAAGGACGCGCGAACACGGACTTCGTCGGTCGCGGCCGCAGGTCGTGTCCGCGTCAGGGGATTTTCATCTCCACCACGTGCTGGCAACGGTCGTCCCGTAGGGGAATGGTCGACCCGGACGTGTCTTGTCCGTCGAGTGAAAGCAGAATCGTGTTGGCTGAACCAGGGGCCAGCCGGCTGATGCTTATGTGGTAAACGGTCTGCCGGTAGCGGTAGTGAATTTTATAGCCGGGCCACGATTTGGGCATCCGCGGGGCGAGACGTAATTTCTCCCCCTCGATGTTCGCCCCCAGCAGGGTTTCAATCAGCAGCCGGTACATCCACCCGGCTGAACCCGTGTACCACGTCCAGCCACCTCGGCCCGTATGCGGGGCGACGGCGTAGACATCGGCGGCGACGACGTAGGGCTCCACCTTGTACGTCGCGATCTGCCGCGGGGTGGCACCGTGATGAACGGGGTTGAGCATGGAGAACAGCTCCCACGCGCGTTCATCGTCGCCCATGAGTGCGAAGGCCATCGCGGTCCAGATCGCGCCGTGAGTATACTGGCCGCCGTTCTCGCGCACGCCGGGGATGTAACCCTTGATGTAACCGGGCTCGAGCGGCGACTGATCGAAGGGCGGATCGAACAGTTGAATCAGCCCCACATCCCGGCGGACGAGACGCTGGTCCACGGAGTTCATCGCTTCGCGCGAGCGCGCCGGATTGCCGGCGCCACTGAGCACCGACCAGCTTTGCGGCAGCGAATCGATCTGGCATTCGGCATTCGTCTGGGAACCGAGTGGCTTGCCATCGTCGAAGTACGCGCGGCGATACCAGGCGCCGTCCCACGCGTGCTGCTCGATGGCGCGCTGTAATTCCCGGGCTTGGACAACGCAGCGTTCGGCAAACGTCGCATCGTTGCGGCCGCGCGCCAGGGCAGCGAACTGCATCAGCACGTCATAGAGGAAGAAGGCGAGCCACACACTTTCGCCGCGTCCCTCATGACCGATGCGGTTCATGCCGTCGTTCCAATCGCCGCAGCCGATGAGCGGCAGGCCGTGTTCGCCGAAATTCAGCCCGCGTTCAATGGCGCGCACGCAATGCTCGTAGAGCGTGCCGACTTCCTCCGCGCGGCTGGGCAGATCATAATACGCCTCCTCCTCCGGCTTCACCGGCCGCGCGGAGAGGAACGGGATCTTCTCCTCCAGCACGCCCGTGTCGCCGACTGCGGCCACGTAACGGCAGGTGACGTAGGGCAGCCACAGGAAGTCATCGGAGAAATGCGTGCGCACGCCGCGTCCGGCGGGAGGATGCCACCAGTGTTGCACGTCGCCTTCGCGAAATTGATGCGCCGCGGCCCGGAGCAGGTGTTCGCGGGTGAGCGCCGGCTCGGCGTGCAGGAGCGCCAGGACGTCCTGCAGCTGGTCCCGGAAGCCATAGGCGCCGCCCGATTGATAAAAGCCCGTTCGACCCCAGAGCCGGCAGCTCAGCGTCTGATAGAGCAGCCAGCCGTTCGCCATCACGTTCACCGCCGGGTCGGGCGTATCCACGTTTATGGCACCGAGCGTGCGGTTCCAGTACGCCCAGACGCCTTCCAGCGCGGTGCGGCTCGCATGGGCGCGGCGAAAACGCTGGATGAGATCCTGGACGTCGGCTGCGCTGCGACCGGCGCCCAGGCGAAAGGTGGTTTCCCGTTCCTGGCCCTCGGCCAGATCGAAGGCGACCTGGAGCGCGCCGCAGGGATCGAGCCCGGCGCCGACCTTGCCGGAAAGCCGGGTGCGGCCGAGGGCCGCCGGCCGGTCCAGGCTCCCATTGCGGCCGAGGAACTCCCGGCGGTCGCCGGTCAGCGTGCGGGTGGTGTCGTTGACATCGACGAAGGCGATGCGGTCAGGAAACTCGCTGTTGTAGTGATTCCGTGCCAGCAGCGCCCCGGTCTTGAGGTCCACCTCGGTGTGCACATGCAGCAGGCTCTTCGAGCGCAGGTCGCCCAGCACCCATTCCCAGTAGCCGGTGGCGGACAGCCGGCGGGGACGCCCGGAAATATTGCGCAGTTTCAGGACCGCCAGTTTCACCGGCGCGTCCATCGCGACGTATATCCACAACTCGGAGACGATGCCGTTCTCGGTGTGTTCAAACACGGAATAGCCGAACCCATGACGAATGACGTAGGGGGTGGCGCCGCGGGCGGGCGCGGGCGTGGGCGACCAATACTGCCCGGTCTGCTCGTCCCGAATGTAGAACGCCTCGCCCGTCGTGTCCTGGACGGCGTCGTTGTTCCAGGGCGTCAGCCGGAATTCATGCGCGTTCTCGACCCAGGTGTAGGCGCCGCCGCTTTCCGACACGACCGTCCCGAAGTGCGGATTGGCGATCACGTTCACCCACGGCGCCGGGGTCGCCGCCCCGGCCGCGAGTGTGATGACATACTCGTGGCCATCGCGCGTGAAGCCGCCGAGACCGTTGGCAAAAATCAATTCGCGCGGCGGCACCGGGCCGGGCCCGTCGGCCGCGGCGGCGCGACTCGGCACCAGCGCGGCCACCGGTGTTTCGGGAACGCTGCGTTGCTGCAATTGTTCGGCGAGGCTGCCGTGTTGATCACTCAGGGTGACCCGGGCGACCGCCTGGAGCAGCACGCGATCGTCGTGGGGAATCTGTTCCAGCCGCCGGACGAAAATTCCACCCGGCTTGTCCAGCATCTGGGCTTCGATGCCCGAGGAAATCAGTCGCGTGATTTCGTCCTGGAGCGACTGGCGGTACACCGAGACGTCCTCGTTCACGATCACGAGTTCGGCGACCAGCCCCTTCATCCGCCAGTACGAGTGCGCCTGGATCAGCTGACGGACCAGTTCGATCTTGGCCGTGTCGCTGATGTGGACCAGGACGATGGGCACGTCGCCGGAAATGCCGTAGCTCCACAGGCCGCTCTGGCCCCGCCGGTTGGTGCGCAGAACTCCGGCGATGGCGCGGCGCGCGGGATCGGCGTAGATGAGCGGACTGGCGAGCCGGCTATAGAGCTGCGCGTCGGGCTCGGTCGCGTTGAGGTGGCGCAGCGTCACCTGGCTGTGCGTCCACGCGAGCTCGAACGCGCGGTCGACCATGCGGGCCTGTTGATATTTTTCCACCAGGGCCTGCGCCTGGTCCCGGTTTTCCGTGGCGCCGATGACCAGATCGAATTGCACTTTTTCGTTCGGTGGCAGCGTGACCGGGCGGCGCAGCGCGATAATCGGATCCAAAACGGAGCCCGCGGTGTTGGACAACGGCCCGTTTTGCCGGAGGGCGGCCGGTTGCGCCAGGTTGCCGCCGCGTCCGACGAAGCGCGACCGATCCGTTTCGCAGGAAATCTCGCCGTGCCCGTCGCCCCGGCCGATCATTAGATTCAGGAGCCACGGTGGCTTTTCCTCCTGCGAACGGGCGCGCCGGGTGCAGAGAATGGCGGATGACGGGCGCACGAATTCCGTTTGCACGAAAAGATTGCTGAACGCCGGATGCGCCGCATCCGCCGCCGCGGCCGCAAGCACCACTTCCGCATAGCTCGTCACTTCGAGCGTGCGGGACGCCGATGAGTAATTGGTGAGCGTGATGCGCCGCAACTCCACATCGTCTTCGGGCGACACGCAGATCTCAGTGTGAATTTCGAGGTCCGCGTGACGCTGGCGAAACTCCGCGCGCCCCTGGGTGAAGATCGCTTCGTAACGCTTGGTCGCGCGTCGCAAGGGCTGGTGCGCAGCGGACCAGGTTTCGCCAGACTTCACATCGCGCAGGTACACGAAGGTGCCCCAGCAGTCGCGCGTCGTATCCTCGCGCCAGCGCGTGAGCGCCAGGTCGTGCCAGCGGCTGTAGCCGCCGCCGGCGCTGCTGACGACCACGTGATAACGGCCGTTGGAGAGCAGATGAACCTCGGGCGCGGAGGCGGAGGGATTCGTCAGCGTACGCATGACATCCCGGGTGCCCCCGGCGAGTCTCCCTGATTCTCCCAGTTCCAAATCGCCGGCAAACACGCTGGCCGCGGCCTTCGGCACACGCTCCTGCAGCAGCAAGTCCGCCGCCCGCAGCAGCGGACACGCGAGGAAGCGACGCTGCATGGGCTGGTCGCGCAGCGCGTGGAGGAGCGCGAGCAGGCTCATCCCCTGATGGTGGGCCATGAAGGAGCGGATGGTGATGCTCGTTTCGCCGGGCGGCAGCCGCGACGGAGTGTAATCCACCGCCTCATAGAAACCGTAGGCCCCTTCGCGCCCGTCCGCGGCGAGTCGCTGGAGATTTTCACATGCCTCCGCCGGGGCGACCATCAATGCCATGGCGGTGGCGTAAGGCGCGATCACCAGGTCGTCGGCGAGCCCGCGTTTCAAACCCAGTCCCGGCACGCCGAACGCTCTGTATTGAAAAGTCAGATGCGCGTCCGTGAGGTGGTAGCCCGATTCAGAGATGCCCCATGGGACATGGCGGGCTGCACCATAGTTGATCTGGTGCTCGACCGCCGCCTGGCAC
The DNA here is from genome assembly GCA_038204695.1 of Opitutales bacterium. Lineage (GTDB taxonomy): Bacteria > Verrucomicrobiota > Verrucomicrobiia > Opitutales > Opitutaceae > ER46. The sequence goes on from JBBRCR010000054.1 coordinate 19,536, forward strand.
GTGCGGGCGAGCAGCGTGTTTTCATAGGTGGGCATCACCAGCAGCGGCATCAGGTATTCAAACATCGACCCGCTCCAGGAGACCAGAACCGGCTCACCTTTCGCGGCCACCAGCAACCGCCCCAGCGCGAACCAGTGATCCTGCGGCACCTGGCCCTGCGCGATCGCGACGTAACTGCCGAGGCGCGACTCCGACGCCATGAGATCATAGAAGCTTACGTCGCGCCGGCGGTCGGTCACGTTGTAGCCGATGGCAAACAAATCCCGGTCCGCATCAAACAGGAACCGGAAATCCATTTCCGCCGCCAACTCGTCGCACTGCCGCGCGATGGACTCCAGGGTGACGAGTCGCTGGCGCGCGCGGTGGCTGGCTTCCTCCAGAGTAGGGGACCCGCCGGGCAGGTGCCCGTCCAATGTATTTTCCTCGACCGATAGGTCAGAGAAATGCGCTTCGATGGTGGGATTTAGTTCGGCGAGTTCGCGCAGCGTGGGCGCGTGTTCGAGTGCGGGGCCGGGGTCCATCCAACGCAATTCGGCCAAGTGCTCCCGGGCGTTGCGTGCGAGCGTTTCCGCCCAGCGTTTCACCTCATCGCCGGTATCGGCCAGCGCGGCAGAGATCGCGGTCGATTGTTCCGCGGTTCGTTCGAGCAACGCCAGCGCGCTCGCTGCGCTGGTCGGCGTTTCCGCCAAATCGGCGTCGAGTTTCGCCAGGGTCGCGTTTTCCCCGGCCAGCTTCCGCAACACGCCCACGGAGTCGCGCAGCCCGCTGAATACGCGCGGATCGAAGACGGATTCGTCGGCCAGTTCCCGCAAACCGGAGCCGAGCGTGAGCAGGTGGCCGGCCAGATTGCCGCTGTCCACGCTGGAAACATAAAGCGGCTGAAGCGGCTGGAGCGTGCGCGTATCATACCAGTTATAGAAATGTCCGCGATGCCGCTCGAGACGTTGCATCGTGGCGAGGGTGTCGCGCGTGCGCTGCACCAATCCCCCGGTGGAAAGATAACCGAAATCACGGGCCGCCAGATTGGCCAGCAGGGAGAGGCCGATGTTGGTGGGCGACGTCCGTGAGGCGATGGTCGGCGCGGGGACTTCCTGAAAGTTATCCGGAGGCAGCCAGTTCTCCCGCGCGGTGACAAATGTTTCGAAAAAGTGCCAGGTCTTGCGGGCGGTGTGCCGGAGAAACGCATGCTGCTCCGCCGACAAGTCCGGCCGGGGCGGCGGAATGGGGCGGCTGATCCACCATGCGATTACGGGCGCGAACAGCCATGTCGTGAGGAAAGGAAGCGCCACCGAAAGGTGCGCCGGCGCGACGCGCAGGAGGAGTACCGCGCTTCCCGCCGTAATCGCGGGGGCGATCCACATCGTCGCAAAAAAGTTCGCGAGATCCGTGCGCGCCGTTCGTCCAGTCTCGCTGCTGGTCCGCCATTGCAGGAGCCCCCGGCGGGTGAACAGCAGGCGCGGCAGCGTACGGCCCATCGCGTGAAGGCTGATGAAGGCGTCGTACGGGAGGAACACCAGCGACAGGAAAATTTGTCCGAGTTGGCGGACGGCCGATTCGCTGGCGGCGCGCAAGTGCAGCCCCCACGGCAGATCACGCGACTTGCGCAAGACATCGACCAGGGCCGCCAGCAGGCCGGGGAGCGCCATGACCGCAAGCACGAGCAGCGTTCCCCAGCCGGCCAGCGGCGGGAGCAGCAGCCAGTTTCCGAGCAGAAAAAGCAGCAGGGCGACCGGCACGAGGCTGCGACGCAGATTGTCGAGGATCTTCCACTGCGACAAAAGCGAAAGCGGATTGGGAATGCGGCGGGGGCCGGAACCCGGCACGCGCCGGCGCAGCCACGGTGAAACCTGCCAGTCGCCGCGGATCCACCGGTGACGGCGGCAGGTTTCCACGTGATAATGGGACGGATAATCCTCGAAGAGCTCCAGGTCGCTGACGAGCGCCGAGCGGGCGTGGCACCCCTCGAGCAGATCGTGGCTGAGCACGGAATTCTCCGGGCAGCGACCGGCCAGCGCGCGCTCGAAGGCGTCCACGTCGTAGATGCCCTTGCCGATGAACGATCCTTCGTCAAAGACATCCTGATACACGTCAGACACGGCGCGGGTGTAGGGGTCGATGCCCGCGTCGCCGGCGAACAAACGCACGAACCAGGAGCGGCCGGCGCCCGCCAGACTCACCCCGACCCGCGGCTGGAGAATGGCGTAGCCCTCGATCACAATGCCGCGCACCGGATCGAAGTGCGGCCGGTTCAGCGGGTGGGCCAGCGTGCCGGCCAGTTGACGGGCGGTGTCGCGGGGCAGCTGGGTGTCCGTATCGAGCGTGATGACGTACCTGATGGCCGGCAGCACGGTGGTGTCGCCGACAATGGTGGAAAAGCAGCCGTCCGCCCGGCCACGCAGGAGCGCGTTGAGCTCCGTGAGTTTCCCGCGCTTGCGTTCGTATCCCATCCAGCAGTTCTCGCCGGCATTCCAGCGTCGCGGCCGGTGAAATAGAAAGAAGCGGCTGTGTTGGTCTGAAGGATACGTCGCATTCAGCCGGTCGATGCCGGCGCGCGCCCGCGCGAGCAGCGGCTCATCGTCGGGCTCGAACTCGGTGGGAGCATCCCGGAAATCCGTGAGCAGCGCGAAGTGCAGGTGCGGATCGCGGTTGGCGAGATGATGAATCTCGAGCGTCTCGATCAGCTGATCGACGCCGTCCTCGCTCGTGAGCATCGTGGGCACGACCACGAGCGTGCGGCTGTCGGGCCGGATGCCGGTGGTGAAATCCAGCCGCGGCAGCAGCCGGGGCTTCACCAGCAGCATCGCCAGCCAGTTCATCAAGGCGACGCCGAGCTGGCTGGCGCCCAGGACGAAAACCAGACTGAGCGAGAGGAGCGTCCGGGCCGGCACGTCGAACGCCCGGGCGGGCAGCACGAAGCCCAGGGTGGCGAGCGCGGTGAACAGAAGAGTCCCGCCGGCGTAACCCAGCAGGGGAAAACGGCGGATGCCGCGCTCGATCACGGTCGACCACGGCCAGCGCACGTTGATCGTCCGTTCCAGCCGCGGCGCCCCTTTGTCGATCAGATAGAAGCCGACATGGGCCGTCCGGTCGTGGGGCCCTTTTTCCCGCGCGCTTTCCGCCGCGAGCCGCGCGACGCACTCCGCCACGTCCGTTTCGGTCCGTTCGCTGTTCCGGGCGAGGTATTCCACGACGTGCCGGTAGCGATCGCGGGTGGCAAAATCCATGTCGCGATAAACGCCCGCCGGGTCGGTCCGCAGCGTGTGTTCGACCCGACTGAGCGTCTCGACAAAATCCTTCCAGTTCATCGCGCTCAGCAAACGCAGGCTCGCGATGCTGTGGCTGACGGAGACCTGGTCGGCGGCTTGATTCTGGCTGTCGAGATGGACGAGTTGTTCGATCGACAGGCCGGGCTCGACGAGCCGCTGTTCAAGCCAGCCGCGGGCCAGGTGGAGAACCGGATTCTGCCGCGAAAGCCGCTGGCAGAATTCCGCGACGAAGGAACTGGTCAGGGGCAGATCGGCCTTGGCCATGTCGGCCACGACCACGACCAGGTGCGACGGATTCTTTTCCGCCATGTCCTGCAGGCGATCCACCCAGGCGTGGGCGAGGTTGCGATCGAGCCGGGCGAGCGCGAGCCGGCTGGCGATGCGCTGGAGGTTCTCAATCAACCCCAGCCGGAGCATGATGGGAATGGCCCACAGCTCGCCGAGTCGCAGCGGGGCGACGGTCTGATATGCGGCGACAAAGGCGGTCAGCGTGCCATCATCGACCTCCGCATCCACGTGCGAGATCAATTCCAGCACGATGTCGTAGACCCGGGGCAGTCCGGCGGACGGGCCGTGCAACAGTCGCGGCAGTTCCCGGCTGTAATTCCGGGGCAGATGCCGCCGGGCCATTTGAATCTGCTCCTCGATCAAATAGAAGTTGTCGAGGAGCCATTCGGCGGCGGGGGTGACCTGCCGTTTTTGATCAACGGCGACGGTGGCGCGGTTGAAGTCGCGGAGGATCGCCTCGTTCTCGTCGAGCCGGGCGAGGAGCCGCGTGGGGCCGGGCCGGATGACGGTCCGGTGTTCCGCGGCCAGCGTGTGGGCGAGCCGGGCGAGCTGGGCCAGGCCGAACAATTCGGCGCGAAGCGGTGGCTGGCTCGCGCGCGGGCGCGAACGGGACTGCCTGGTCTTCCAGGTTTGCCAGCGTAAGGAAAGGCTCTGCAAAATTTACGTTTCTGACGAATTCGCTTCACCGGCTAACCCGAATGAAACGACTCCTGATAGACCACGAAGGGCCTGAATGGTCACCGCGCAACCCACACTCCATGGCGCTTACGTCCGGGTGATTTCCAGCCCGCCGGACGATCGGGAGGGGGCAAACCACTCGCTGGGCGAAGCGTCGGCCGAGAATTCCGGGCAGGCGCGAGCGAGGAGGACACGGAGATTACCGCGGGCTCGCGCAATCCGGCTCTTCACGGTGCCGATGCTGATGCCGAACGCCTTCGCGATCTCGTCGTAAGTGCAGTTGAGAATGTTGCGCCGCGTCAGGATGTCGCGATGGCTGGGGCCAAGCCGCTCCATGCATTGGTCGATCAGAATCGAGAATTCATTGGTGGCCGCCTGGCTCACCGGGCTGGGCGCGGGGCAGGCGATCAGGCTTGCGAGCGTGACCGGGTTTTCATCGCTCATCGCACAGTCGAACGAACGCGTGGCGTGCCGCTGACGACGAAAAAAATACCAGTAGCGGTTGCGCGAGAGATTCACCGCGATCCGATGGAGCCAGGTGCGCAGCGACGAATCGCCGCGAAAATTGGCGAGGCCGCGATGGGCGCGGATAAACGTGTCCTGCGCGATTTCCTCCGCATCGGCGCTATTTCGGAGAAGTCCGAAAGCGACTGAATAGACCACGTCACGGTGGCGCGTGACGATCTCGACGAAAGCGCTTTCGTCGCCATCTTCGACGAAGCGGCGCACCAGGGCGGCGTCATGCTGCGCCTCGTGGCGGGAAACGTTTTCGCGGGCGGAGCGCGCGGTAGACGGGGACGGCGACGCCAGTCTGGAAAATGAATTGGAAGCGACCATGCCGAAGGATACCCGAGCGCCGGGGGAGAGCATAGTGGGGTGATGTGCTCACGGGATTTTGCGAGGAGCGCGGATCGATTTTCGTCGTTGCCCCGACTTGGTTGTTTTTTCGTAACTATTCAGCGCATTTGGGTCGCGGAAGACGTTACCTCTTTTCAACACAGAGGACTCAGAGGACACAGAGTAACCATCCATGAAATCGATCAATCAACTGACGGAGGAGATCATGGGGGCGGCCATTGAGGTGCATCGGGAAAAGGGACCGGGTTTGCTCGAGTCGGCCTATGAAGCTTGTCTGTCGCATGAGTTGGAGTTGCGAGGAGTAACGCACGCCCGGCAGGTTGCCGTGCCTTTGATCTACAAAGGCATGACGCTCGAGATCGCGTTTCGGGCGGACATCATCGTTGAGCAGCGAGTCCTCGTGGAGTTGAAGGCCATAGAAACCGTTTTGCCAGTCCATAAGGCGCAGCTTCTGTCCTATATTCGAGAAACCGGACATGCGGTCGGGCTTTTGATCAATTTCCACGTTCCGCGGTTGGTTGATGGACTGACCCGAATCGTCAACGATCGCGTTTCTCTGTGATCTCTGCGGCCTCTGTGTTTAGAGA
>JBBRCR010000055.1:0-25109 GCA_038204695.1 Opitutales bacterium
GGCGAAACAGGTTTCCACTCGCTGGCGGCCGCTGTCGTGAAGGATCGCTACCCGCGCGAGGCGCTTCAATCGGCCTTCCGCATCCTGGGCGAAGGCGGCGCTACTTCAAGCAAGCGATCACGTGCGCCGTAACGTGGCTGCGAGAAGCGCCAGCGAGTGGACTCCTTCGCGTGGACGGCAACACGTTCATCCACTCGGTGGCACTCGCAGCCACTGTGAATGGCCGATTCTCTACACGCAGCCGGATGCAGCACCGTCGGATCGAGTAGCGCCGCGTCTCCGACCGGCGGATTTTCAGGGAGGAATGGCGTCACGTATTTCGATTCCGCCAAGCCGCCGGTCGAAAGGTCAGAGAGGGTCAGGTTTTAAGTTTTTCAGTGAGTTGCTTTGAGAAACATGCGACGCGACCCGAGGTCGCCGTCTTGGTCCACGCCGTCTCGGTGGATTGCCACGCTCTCCACCCGCCGGACTTCCCGCCCGGCCTGCCGTATCCGCAGCCCCGCGACGAGGCGATCCGGTTTCGTGCCGAAGTTGATGGCGCCCGGCGACTCGTTCGATGAGACGGGCTTCGAGCTGCCACCCGCGCCGTCGGAGGACCCAATCCAGCCGGAACTCTTCGGCGACGACTTCTCCCAGTCCGATGCCGCCGACAGCGAACCGGTGCTCTGGAGTGGCGGGGCCGGCCATCGACGGCGGCCGACGACTTCGTTCAAGCCGACGCGCCAGAATGCGCTGATGCGAACTCGACGAAAACCTCGCGCCTTGACCGCGAGCCGGCCAGAACTTTACTTGAGTGCGATCGGTCGCGTGGTCCTCCGCCCCCCCATGACACCTCCGCCCCGCCCTCTTCGCTGCGTCGCATCATTGCTCCTGGCCGCCATCGCGTTCACCGCTTCGCCCATCCCTGGGCACGCGCAACCCGCCGGCGTGACTCCCGCGCCGGTGCCGCCGACGGGCAGCATCACCGGCCGCGTGCAGAACACCTCAAACGGCCAGTATCTCAACCGCGCTCGCGTCACGATTCGCGGCACCCAGCACGTCGCATTCACGGATGAATCCGGCACCTATCGACTGCTTCAGGTCCCGACTGGGCCCGTGGTGCTCGACGTGTTCTACACCGGCCTGGAGCCGGTGCAGATCCCGGTGGTCGTGGCGGACGGCAGCACGCTCGAGCGCGACATCGAACTTTCCGCTGGCGCGCGTTATCGCGACGACCCCGATGTCGTGAAGCTCGAGTCGCTGGTGGTGTCCTCCTCGCGGGAAATGGAAGGCGCCGCCCTTGCCATCAACGAGCAGCGCTTCGCGCCCAACGTTGTCCACGTCGTGTCGGCCGACGAATTCGGCATTGTCCCCGACGGAAACATTGGCGAGTTCCTGAAAATGCTTCCGGGGATCACGATGAATTACCGCGGCGGCGATCCGCGGGAGATTTCGATGAACGGCGTGCCTTCGGACAACGTGCCCGTCACGATCGGCGGCTTCAATCTTGCGACGTCCGAAACGTCCGGCACCGGCCGCAACGTCGAACTCAACGCGGTCTCGATCAATAATGTCGCGCGCATTGAAGCGGTCTTCTCGCCCACGCCCGAATCGCCGGGTTCCGCGCTCGCTGGCTCGATCAATCTCGTACCCCGCAGTGCCTTCGAACGCGCCCGGCCGGTGTTCAACGCCAGCGTCTACTTGGCGGCGCGCGACAGCACCCTGGAATGGGGACGCACGCCCGGCCCGCAGCGCGACCCAACCTGGAAAATCCGGCCAGGCTTCGAGTTCTCCTGGAGCGTGCCCGTCAACAAGCGTTTTGGTTTCACGGTGTCCGGCGGCGCGTCGACGCAGTATGTCGAAGGTCCGCTCCTCGCCAACACCTGGCGCGGCGCCGGCTCGCCGACCAACGGCAACACGCTGCCGGACACCACGCCCGACCGTCCGTACCTCAGTGACTTTCGCGTCCGCATCGAATCGAAAATCGCCGACCGCACCTCGTTCGCCACGACCGCCGATTACAAGCTCGGGCCGGGCAGCCAGCTGTCATTCTCTTTTCAATACGGCACGTTTCATACGAACTTCAACCAGCGCTCGCTCACCTTTATGGTGAACCGGGTGCTCCCCGGCGATTTCTCGACGACGTTCACCCGCGGGTTCGCCGGCGCTGGTGAAGTCCGCCTCTCGAACAGCGGCAACCACCGTTACAGCCGGACGATCATGCCGAGTCTCACCTATCGCTACAACGGCCCTGTCTGGCGGGGGGAAGCCGGCCTCGGCAGTTCCCAGGCGGAAAATCGCAATCGCAATGTCGACAAGGATCGCTTCGCGGCGTCGCTCGCGCGCCGCACGGGCGTCACCGTTTCGTTCGCCGATATCTTTTACCTCCGGCCCCAGATCATTTCGGTGACCGACGGCATCACCGGGGCCCCGGTCGATCCGTATGACATTAACACCTACGCCCTCAGCACGGCGGGCGGCACGCTGCTGAAGTCACGCAATGTCCAAAACACCGCCTTCGCCAACCTCCGCCGCGATTTCGACTGGCACTGGCCGGTCACTCTCAAAGGCGGCTTCGACATCCGTCAGTCCCGCAGCGACACCCGCTCGAAAAACACCTCGGTAAATTACGTCGGGCCCGACGGTCGCGCCACGACCACGCCGGTCGGCGCCAGCGATGATGGCGCCGGCATCGTGTACGATGAACACTATTATCAGCGCGCCGGCCTCTACGGCACCCCGCGGGTGCAGTGGGTCAGCAACGAGGAAACGCTGGACCTGTACCGCACGAATCCCGGCTCCTTCGTCCTCGATGAAAACACGCTGAACCGCTCGCAGATCAACAATTCGAAGCTTTCCAGTGAAACGATCTCGTCGGTCTACCTGCGGGGTGACACGCAGTTTTTCAACCGCCGCCTGCGCCTCGTCGGCGGCCTGCGGGCCGAGCAGACCAATATCACGGCGAGCGGCCCGTTGAACGATCCGACGCGAAATTTCCAGCGTGATGCCGCTGGCCGGGTCATCGTCGACGCCAATGGCCGTCCGCTGACGATGGCGACAGACGCGCTCAACATCGGACGGTTGACGCTCGTGGATCGCGGCGCTCACGCGAAAAAGGAATACCTGCGCCTCTTCCCGAGCCTGAATGCGACGTTCAACGTCCGGGAGAACCTCATCGCGCGCGCGGCCTACTACCAGTCGGTGGGCCGGCCCAATTTCAACCAGTACTCCGGTGGCATCACCCTGCCCGACACCGAGTCGCCGCCCAGCAATACCAATCGGATCGTGGTGAACAACGCCGCGATCAAGGCCTGGAGCGCCGAGACGTTCAAGATGATGCTCGAATACTATATCGAGCCGGTGGGTCTTCTCTCGGTCGGCGTTTTCCGCCGCGACATCAAAAACTTTTTCGGCGCCACGATGGTCGACGCGACACCGGAGTTCCTGGCGCATTATGGTCTCGATCCCGTGGCCTACGATTTCTTCCAAGTCGCGACCCAATTGAACCTCGACAGCACCGTGCAAACGCAGGGCATCGATGTGAACTACAAGCAGGCGTTGACGTTCCTGCCGCGCTGGGCACGCGGCATCCAGGTGTTCGCGAACGGGAGTGCGCAACGGATGAGCGGACCCGAAGCGGCCAATTTCGCCGGCTATATACCGCGCAGCGGCAGTTGGGGAGTGAGCCTTTCGCGGGCGAAATACAACCTGCGTCTGAACTGGAATTATCTCGGCCGCCAGCGTCGCACTCTGGTGACAGGACGGAGCATCGAACCGAACACATACATCTGGGGATCAAAACGCTCTTATATCGATCTCACGGGCGAATACTCGATCAGCAGGAACTTCGCCCTGTTTGCGAATCTGCGTAACCTCAATGATCCGACGGACGATCAGGAGACAGCCGGGCCGAATACGCCGGCAGAAGCGCAGTTTCGGCAGCGCCAGGACTTCGGTTCGCTGTGGACCCTCGGGCTCAAAGGCAGATTCTGATTCGAACGTGCCACGGGCCAGTCCGTGGCTGCGAGCACCAGCGACGATACGAGATGTTGGCCAGGTGCGGCAGGGTGGATGACGGGTGCCCTTGAAGCGCTGCGGCGGCTGCGGCGAAACGCCGTCGATCGGGCGCACGACGACGTACTCGCGCCAATGCTCGTCGGCGCCGAGCTTGATCAGCCGGTGTGGTTTTACGCCTTGCGGGGCGGTTGCGGTCGCAGTTTTCTGCGAATCGTTAGTTGTCATCTCGGTGGTCAGGTTGCGGCTCCGCGCGCGCCTGACCACCGCATGTCAACTTGTAATCGGTGTTCATTTCATGGGCGCGCACTGCCGCTGCTGCGCTCCCGCCACATCCCCTTCGCTTCGCATGAAAAACCTCCCCCTTTTCCTCGCCGCCCTCGCCCTCGGGTGCTCCGCCCGCGGGGCGAACATGACCGCGTCGACGCCGAACATCGTGATTCTATACGCGGACGACATGGGCTTCGGCGACGTCGCGATTCAAAATGCCGAGTCGAAGATTCCCACGCCCAATCTCGATCAGCTCGCCCGCGAAGGCATGCGTTTCACCGATGCGCATAGCTCATCCGGCATCTGCTCGCCCAGCCGCTACGCGCTGCTCACCGGGCGGTTTCACTGGCGGAAGTTCCACGGCATCGTCAACTCGTTCGGCCCGTCGGTGTTCGACCCCGCTGAACTGACGCTGCCCCGCATGCTCCAGCAGCAGGGCTACCGCACCGCGTGCATCGGAAAGTGGCATTTGGGTTGGGACTGGGAGGCCATCAAACGGACGGGAGCCAAACCGGATCCTAAAACCGGATACGCGCCCGATGCGTTCGATTGGACGCGTCGCATTCCGGGAGGTCCGCGCGATCAGGGGTTCGATTACTACTTTGGTGACGATGTGCCGAATTTCCCGCCGTACACGTGGTTCGAGAATGATCGCGTGCTCATCACGCCGACCGAACCGCTCAAGCTCACGCGGGAAACGGCCGAAGGCAATTGGGAGGCGCGGCCCGGACCGATGGCGCCGAATTGGGATTTCTATGGCGTGATGCCGAAGCTGACGGAGCGCGCCGTCGCCTGGGTCGGTGAACAGCGGGGCCAAACGCATCCATTTTTCCTGTACGTGCCGTTCACGTCGCCGCATGCGCCGATCGTGCCGGCGCCGGAGTTCGTCGGAAAATCCAAGGCGGGCGGCTATGGCGATTATGTCGTGCAGACCGATGACACCGTCGGGAGGATTCTGCGCGCGCTGGAGGAAAACGGGTTTCGCGACAACACGATCGTCATCTTCACCGCGGATAACGGGCCCGAGCATTATGCCTATGAGCGGATCCACAATTTTCAGCACCGCAGCATGGGTCCGCTGCGCGGCCTGAAGCGCGACCTGTGGGAGGGAGGGCATCGCGTCCCCTTTATCGTTCGGTGGCCCGGCCAGGTGCCGCCGAACGAGGTGACGTCCGGCCTCGCCAGCCAGGTCGACGTGATGGCCACGATTGCGGCGGTGACGGGTTACGCCCTGCCGCCGCGGGCCGCCGACGACAGCCACAACCTGCTCCCGCTCTGGAAAGATGCGAAGGCATCCAGCCCTCGCCGCACCATCGTGCATAACACGCAGCCCAATGGGTACGCCATTCGCCACGACCACTGGTTGCTGGTCGACGCGCCCACGGGTGGCGTCAGCAAGCAGCCAACGTGGTTCAATCAGGAGAATGGATACAAACCACACTCGCTGCCAGGCGAACTCTACGATCTCGCGGGAGATTTGGCGGAGCAGCACAACCTGTATGGCAACACCCCGGATAAAGTCGCCGAATTGAAAACGCTCCTCGCTCAAGTCCGCGCCAGGGGACAGGTGCGATAGTCCTCAGGGCACCAATCCCAACCCTCGCCCACCCCGATGCGGATGAAATTTCTCACTGCCCTGCGAATACTACCAGTCGTTTGCCTGCTGCTCGCCGGGCTCGATGCCGTGCGGGGCGCAACGGCGGAACCCAAGCCGAACGTGATCATCATTCTCGCGGATGATCTCGGTTACGGCGATCTGGGTATCCAAGGATCAAAGACAATCGCGACCCCACGAATCGATCAGATGGCGCGCGAAGGCGTCCGGTTCACCCAGGCTTATGTGGCCGCGCCCTTTTGCAGCCCATCGCGCGCGGCGCTATTGACTGGCCGGCTGCCGGCGCGCGGCGGTTTGCCGTACGTGCTCTTTCCCGCGGAGCACAATGGACTGCCCGCGGCGGAGATCACGCTGGCCGAGTTACTGCGGCCGCAGGGCTACGCCACGGCCTGCATCGGCAAGTGGCATCTCGGGTGGGACCGGGCGTTTCGGCCGCAACGTCAGGGCTTCGACGAGTTTTTCGGACTGCCCTACAGCAATGACTCGAACGAGTGGCCGATGGGCACGCCGTTCATGCAGGTGATGGGCCTCGAGCCGTTGCCGCTGATTGACGGCGAACGCGTGGTCGAGGCGCCGGTCGATCAATCGCAGCTGACTAGACGTTACACCGAACGCGCCGTGGCGTTTATCCGCAGGAACCGCAACCGGCCGTTTTTCCTTTACCTGCCGCACACGATGCCGCACGTGCCGCAATACGCGTCGGCTGACTTCGCCGGTAAATCGAAAGGTGGGCTCTACGGCGACGCGGTGGAGGAAATCGACGCAAGCACCGGCGTGATTCTGGACACCCTGCGGGACCTGAAACTGGAGGCGCGCACGCTCGTTATCTTCACCAGTGACAATGGTGCGCCCCTTCGCCGGCCCGCCACTGCGCCTGGGGCGACGCCGAAAGCCAAAGCGCCCCCGGCGCCCAAAAAACAACCCCCTCCCGCCACCGAACGTTTTCCGGGCCGCAATTTTGGAGGTGACAACGGCCCGCTGCGCGCGGGAAAAGGCACCACTTTCGAAGGCGGGATGCGCGTGCCTTTTATCGCGCGCTGGCCCGGAAGGATCCCGGCCGGCCGGGAGAATGAGCACCCTATTTCGCTCCTGGACCTTTTTCCCACCCTCGCCGTTCTCAGCGGCGGACGACTGCCATCGGACCGCACCTACGACGGTCGTGACATCGGGCGCGAGCTGGTTGGAGCCAGTGAGACGGCGGGAGTCGATCGCACGCTGTATTACTATTTCGGTTACCAAATGCAGGCCGTGCGCGTGGGAAAGTGGAAGCTGTTCGTGGCGGTCGACCAGCGCCCCGAACCGCGCCCGGCCAGCCTGTGGTTCGAGCATTTGCCGCGCGTCTTCGAAAACCAGCACCGGCTGCTGGCCGAGCCGGAGCTGTACGATCTCAATGGAGACGTGGGCGAGACCCGCAACGTGGCCGCGCAACACCCGGAAGTCGTGGCGCGGCTGAATCAACTCGCCCGTGACTTCGACGCGGCCCTCCAGCGCGATCGCCGGCCCATGCAGTTCGAGCCGGGTCCGCCGGCACCCGCGCCCCAGGCGATCCGTTCCGTCGAAACGGATTTATCCGCCTGGCGCCGTTCTCGGTATTGAAAGATCAACCACGGTGGGTTGGCGGTGGTTCAAGCAGACGGCCTACACGGTCCATCTTTCGGTCTTCTAAAGACTGCGTCGCGATCAAAGTCGTGCACGTCATGCCAGTATTTCCACTGTAGTGGTCCGATGAACTCGATCCCGTTACGCACGGTCGTCACGTCACGGTTGTCAGTGGCCGCTGTCGTCATGCTTGCCCTCGCCCCGCGTCCCGATCTCGGGGCAGCCCCGGCTGCCGCCAGATATCAGCCGAACTGGGAGTCGCTCGCCAAACACCCGGTGCCCGACTGGCTGGTCGACGCAAAGTTTGGCATCTATGCGCACTGGGGCGTGTATAGCGTGCCGGCGTTCATGACGGAATGGTATCCACGCCGGATGTACGAACCGGGTTCTCAGATCAACGAGCACCACACGAAGACCTGGGGACCGGTCGAGAAATTCGGCTACAAGGACTTTATTCCGCTGTTCAAGGCGGAGCGTTACAACCCGGACGAGTGGGCCCAGTTGGTCGCGGCCTCCGGCGCGCGTTACGCCGGGATGGCGGTGGTGCATCATGACGGTTTTCTACTCTGGGATAGTGCCATCAGCCGGTGGAACGCGAAGCAGATGGGCCCGAAGCGCGACGTGTATGGAGAACTCGTCGCGGCGCTGCGCAAACGCGGGCTGAAAACGATCGCGACCGAGCATCATATCAGGACCTTCAACTGGTATCTTCCCGGGACGAACGGCTTCGGCGAAGGCGACATCCAGAAAATTTCCGCCGAGTTGCGCGGGCGAAAGCTCGACCTCGTCGATCCGGCGTATGCCGATTTGTATTCAAACGCGATCACGTCGACTTACGCAGACTTCATGGCGAAATGGCGCGCGAAGCTAATCGAGGTGATCGACAAGTATCAGCCGGACATTCTGTGGTTCGACGGCGGAAACTTTCGCGGCACGCAAACCGAGCAGACCGTGCTCGGCGTGCTCGCGCATTACCACAATCAAGCCGCCGCCCGCGGGCAGGCGGTCGAGGTGCTCAACAAACTTCCCGGAACGATGAAGTTTAATTTTCCCGAAGAGTACGGCATCCTCACCTTCGAGGAAGGCCGGGATCGTCCGGCGAAAGTCGCCCGTTCGTGGATCGACGACATGAAAATCGCCGACGTCGGCTGGAGTTATGTCGAGGGGCAGAAATACAAGGGCTCGGCCGAAATTCTCGCCGGTCTGGCGGACCGCGTGGCCCGCGGCGGCGGCCTGCTCTTGAATCTGAGTCCGAAAGCGGATGGCTCGCTGCCGGCCTATCAGAAGACGGCCCTGCACGAGGTCGGCGCCTGGTTGAAAGTGAACGGCGAGGCGATTTATGGCACGCGGCCCTGGACGATTCACGCCGAAGGAGCGGAGGAGAAATTGCGCGAAAAGGGGCAACATCCCAAGTGGACCTTCACGCACTGCGACGTGACCGACGTGCGGTTCACCCAACCGAAGAATGGCGCCGTCGTGTATGCCATTCCGCTGGCGTGGCCCAAAGATACCGCCGAAATTGCAATCAAGTCGATCAACGCGCGCACGTTTGCACGGGGCGTCGCTGACGTTCGACTCCTTGGCCACAATGGGCCGGTGCCGTTTAAGATGGACGAACTTGGGTTGCGAGTGACGCTGCCCGCGCCGCCCCAGAGCTCCTTCGGCGGCCGGCCGTTTGCGCTCAAGATTGTGCCTAAAACGAGCTCGTGAAATCGGCCGCCTTTGCGTTCGCAAACGCGCCGCCGGCGCTCGGGCGGATTCGCGGCTCATCACTAGAATCCTTGAACTCCGAAACTCGTTGCGAACAGGTCGAGTTTTTCCAATCCCAATCCAACCACAGATGGCACAGATAAACACAGATAATGGCAGCGCTCTGAATCTGTGCCCATCGGTGAAATCTGTGGGTGAATGGGTCTGAGGCACTGCCTCGCTAGAATCGAAGACGGGCTTATGAGGCACCCGTGCAACGACGATGTATCGCTTGCCTCGCGGAAAGAACCGCTCCTCTGCATGCACGATCTTCGTTCCAGATCGACGCTGTTTCTTTCCTGTCCCGGCCAAAATCCGAGGGCTGATCGGATGCTTCAGCGGGAATGAGCCGTTGATCTTTGCCCCCGCCTGGGAGCCATATCAGGAACTTTTCCAAGGCATCGCGCGGTGTTTGCATTCGGACTTCCGGCTGGGCGGTCTTCACCCCGGCGAAACGAAATCAGTGCGAGGAAAGAGCTACATCGTTCCCCATGATGTGCCGGCGCTGCTCAAACGTCAGGCTCGGGATAAAGCACCGCCCGCTTCGGGCCACGCGGCACGCGGTATGAAAGGGAGGCGTCGCCGAGACGGTACACCATGGCCAGGATGCCCGGCTCGGTTTCGACGGCGTAGTGACCGGCGGCGCGTTTCCAACCCCCGCGCGTCGAACATGTCCTTCTCCTGCCCCAGGAGGATAAGGTGCGCTTTCCGTCCACCTCGGGCCGCGTGAGCAAATAATCGAGCGCACGAATCGCATCCCACGCCTGCCAGGTGCCGAAGAATTCGCCGACGAGAAACTGGGGATTGCCCACGTACAGGTGTTCCCGGACGTTTCCGCCCTCCGTGTGGCCCGTGGGCCATTTGCCTTTGATGGAATTGTTGCGATCAGAAGCGACCACTCACGCCCGCCGTGATCGTGACAAAGTTGATGATTGTATTCTGCATGCGGTCCGGATTGCCGACGTAGAGCCGCTGCGGTTCGTTGAACAGGTTGGCGATATCGAGAGTGAGTGAGACCGCCGGTCGCAGCTGGTACGCCATCCCAAGGCTCACCGTCTTCCGATCGTAGCGATACAGGTTCAAGGCCGGGCTCGTCGACGAGTAGTTCGTGATATGCTCGCCGGTGAAGTTGTAGAGAACACGCGTGCTGAAACCGCGATAGCGCCAGCTAAGGCTGACATTGCCCGCCTTCGGGATGAAACCCGCCACTTCACCGGTGCGGCGGTAGGCCGTGCCACCGAAATCCCCGTGCGTGTCGATGATCGTGTAGTTCATTGAACCGCTGAGACCGCGCAGCAATCCTGGCAGAAAGGTGAACTGCTGCTGGTAACTGAACTCCCACCCCTGAACAGTGGCCGTACCCGAATTGGCCGAGGTCAGCCGCGTGAACCCGTCGTATTCGCCATTGTAGCCGTTGTCCACCCCACCGGGCACGATGCCCGAATTGATGCCCGAGACGATGTAGTCGTTGATCGTCTTGTGGAACCAGCCGACGGATAGGCTGCCAACGGGCTCGAAATAATACTCGAGGGTCGCATCCCAGTTTTTCGCCATCTGCGGAAGCAGGCTGGGATTGTTGACCGTGATCGTATCGTTGGTCTCGTTGACGGTTTCATTCGGCATCAAGCTGGTCATCGACGGACGACCGAAGCTCGTCGACCAACTGAGCCGCGCCTTCAGGTTTCGCGTGATGTCGTGAGTGAGGTGAACGCTGGGAAACGATTTCGTGTAGCTGCCCTCGGAGTCGCGACGGTTTTCGGCGTAGTCGCGCTGCGCCGTTCCAACCGGATCGGCCACCTGCTGGGCAACCGTGCTGGCGAAACGCGCCCGGACCCAGCCGTAGCTCTCCGTATCCGTACGCTCCGCACGCACGCCGGCCAGAAACCCGGTCCGTCCGCGCCAGCCTTCCTGGCCGAAACGTCCCTGCGCCATGACATACCCGGCGGTGACGCCCTCCGTCACACCGCGCGTGCCGGTAAACTTGATCTGCTCGGCGTAGTAGAGGTCCTCGCGCCACAGCGACGGATTGGTGGGCTCGCCATTGCTCGTGTGCTGGGCCACCTCCCACGTTGGCAGACGGCGGCCGGTCTTGATCGAATCGTAGGTGACGATCGAAGGATCCGCCGCGAGTGCGGTGGTGCCGATATAACTCCAGCGACGGGAGAAGTTTTTCAGATTCGCCTCCTGCTCCCGCCAGACGAGGCCGGTCTTGAGCGAAAGTGGAAATCGGGTGGGCACGGAATAGAGCGCGTCAACGCGAGCCTGCCGGATTTCCTGAATATTGTTGTTGGGTGTGCGGGTGAGACCGTTGGTCGTGGGCCGGTAATTCGCCGGGTCCGAAATATCGGGTCCCGCGGTCTGAATGAATCGGGGATGCAGGTCCGACTCCGTGCGGTCGAGAATCCAGCCAATGTTGCTGACGCGATTGGTGAGATAGCCGACGCCCGTGCCGTTCCAGAGCTTGTTCCGTCCCCCGCCCGCCGTGTAGTCCAGCTTCAGCCGGCCAAACTCTTGCTCGCCGCCCACGTTAAAGTGGTAGGTGTTGACCATGTAGTTGTTCGGCCCGGACACCATGATGTCCATGACCGAACTCGCCACCGAACGGACCTCCGTGATGCGGTTGGTAAAACCGGGGACCACACCCGACGTGGTGGCGTTCGGCACGGTGTTGGCATTGCCGGTGAAGGCGCGCGTTTGATAGACGCGGCGGAACTTCTCGATGTTGTCGTTGATCGTGAAGCTGAACGTGAACTTCGAGTTGAACGAGTAGCGATAGTCCGTCTTCACGTTCAGGCTGGATTGCTTCCGGTTGTTGTAATTGTCCCAGGTCCGATAACCCCAGACATACGCCGGGTCATTCAGCGTGTTCTGGAAATCCCGATCCGTCCGAAACCCGCCGACGGCGTTCTCGCTGTAAAACAGATTAACCGCGACGCCGAGATTGCGCGTTCCGCCAAGAACGTCGAACACCTCCTGGTAGCCGAGCGTGAGGAGCGGATGGGCGCGGTGCTGTTCGCGAAGCGGGACCTGCTCGAGGAACGGGGGCGCGACGCGCACGGTCGCGCTGTAGGTGATCCGACGCTTCTCGCGCATGTTGAGCGGCGAGCGCGTCTTCATGTTGATCGTGCCGCCCAGCGAATCAGCTCCCTTGTCGGGGGTGTGACCCTTGATCAACTCCAGTTGCTCGAACATCGTGCCCGTGATGCTTTGCAACTGAAAACTCCGACCCGCACCGATCGAGGGGATCAGGCCGCCGTCGACGGTGACGGTGTTGAGGGAGGGCGCCATGCCGCGCACGTTGAATACGTAGGCGAGACCTTCGTCCGTCGGGTTGCCCGCAATGCCGGGAAGCCGCATGACGACTTCGCCGGCGCTCATGTTGGGCAGGTTGCCGAACGAATCCATCGCGACGATGTTCTTTACGTTGTCGGCGTTGCGCTGGGCTGTGATGGCGAGCGCGTCACCCTCGCGTTCGCCAGTCACCTTGAACGCTTCCAGCGTGTAGATGCCCGAGGTGAGATCGAAGTCGCGCGCGACGCGCTGGCCGGCGACCACCGTCACCTGCGCGCGTGCATCGTCGAGTCCGAGGTAGGATGCGACGATTTCATGCGTACCCTCCGGCACGCCCGTCAGAACGAAGCGGCCAGTGTTATCGGTGAGCGCGCTCAGGCCCAGTTGCGGCAGCGCGACTTTCGCGCCTTCGAGCAGATTGCGCGTGGCGACGTTGCTGACGTTTCCGGTGATCGTGGCCCTGCCTGCAGGTTCGGCGGCGGACGCCGCGGCTGCCAGCGTCAATAACAGGACGACCAGCCCGAACGACAGGGTGGAGAAGTTTGCAGGTTTCATGGTGTTGGTGGTGTTCAAAATGGTAGGAAACTGGATCTTCATGGGGTCTGGCCGGGAAGGGTTTGTCCAACAGTTCCTTCACGTCGGTGATCGCGAGGTCGTCCAGAAACTCCTTGGTGAACACCGTGACCGAACCGGCGTGTCACGCAGCGAAGTGTTGAGCCGGCTGCCCGCCAGCGTGTTTTTGGCCAGGTACCCGACGGCGCGGTCGGTGTTGACGGTGAAGGGACTCATTTCGACGACCCCCTGGGAAGAAGGCACCTTGGGGGCGGGCTGGGCCGGCTCGGCGGCTCGGACGGGAAACAGGGCGGCGACCGTCAGGCAGGCGCACAGGGGTAGGACCGGATGACGACCCGGAGGCGTTTTCATGGTGATTCGGGGGTTCGGTGGCTGCAGGGCGACGGCCACGCGGGGCGGGGATCGGGAGGCGAGTATCGAGCTCCAGTTATGCGAAACCCTCACGGCCACGGAAACCTGTTTCCCCACCACCGCCCTCCGTCTCGTCTATCGCCAAGTGGGTTCAGGCTGATTCCAGCCGGGGGTCAGGAGGTCTGAGAATCGGTTCTCGGAAGCCGGTGTTTTCGGCAAAGGTTCGAGCGCGCGGCGGGAAAAACGCGCCGTCGGCCTTCCGCTTCGGAAAAACCAATTTCCGCGAATGTTAAAGACGCTGCCGCCGCCACCCACTACCTTCCCTCCGCCCGGCTCTCCACCACTCTTCCGCTCAATCCCCTCACCTGCCATGTCCTGCCGCCTCCCCATCCTCATCGTGCTCGTTGCCTCGTTGTGCAATGGCTACGCCGCCGAGCCGCAATGGAAACACCTCTCGAGCTCAAAGGGCGACCTGCCCGTTCCCGGCCCGTCTCATCAACAGACCGCCGCGATTGTCTGTGATTTCGATGGCGACAAGACAAACGACTTTGTGCTCGGCTTCCGCGTCACCGCGCCCGCGCTGGTCGGATATCGCCGGACGGCGAAGGGCTGGGATCGGCTGGTGATCGAGCCTGAGTTTCTGCGAATCGAAGCCGGCGGCGCGTCGTATGACATCGATGGAGACGGCGACCTGGACCTCGTGTTTGGCGGGGACGGCGGCAGCGACGAAATGTGGTGGTGGGAAAATCCATCACCGAACCTGAAGCCCGACGTGGCGTGGAAGCGGCGGTTGATCAAGAAAGGCGGTCCGCGCGCGCACCATGATCAAATATTCGGCGACTTCCTCGGCACCGGGCGGCCGCAGCTGGTCTTTTGGAATCAGGGCGCGAAAAAGCTTTTCCTCGCGGAAATTCCGAAGGAGCCGAAGACGCTCGAACAGCCGTGGCCGTTCACGGAAATATTTTCCAGCGCCGCCGACGAAAGTGAACCGGGAAGGTTGAAATCGGAAGGTGCGTGGTCCTGCGATGTCGATGGTGACGGCCGCCTCGATCTGCTCGCGGGCCGGTGGTGGTTCAAGCACCGCGAGGGTGTGAAGTTCGAGGCTTTTGCAATCGGCCCGAAGGGCGGGCGGATCGGCGGTGCCCGATTCAAACCGGGCAAGGTCGCGCAGGTTGTGATCGCACCAGGCGATGGCACCGGGCCGGTCATGTTCTACGAGTGCAAGGGTAATCCCGAGAAGCCCGCTGACTGGCAGGGACGCGACCTCATCGGCCGCGAGGTCGTCCACGGCCACACGCTCGCGATCGGCGACGCCGACGGTGATGGTCACTTGGATATCTTCACGGGGGAGATGGCAAAATGGACCAACACCAAGGAGAAAGCCGATTATCCCGAGGCGACGGCCTGGATTCTCTATGGCGACGGAAAAGGTAATTTCCGGAAAACCGTATTCGCCACGGGCATTGGCTGGCACGAAGGCCGGCTGGCCGACCTGAACGGGGACGGCCGGCTCGATGTGCTGGGGAAACCCTACACGTGGGATGCACCGCGCGTTGACGTCTGGCTGCAAACCGCACCAGCACGTTAGGCGCGGCCGGGTGGCCCCCCGGAACAAGCGCCGGCTCAGATCCGGAGGAAAATCCTCCGGCGATACATCCACCAGCAGATCAGCCACAGAATCAGGCCGGCGCCCATCGCCGCCGTGATCGGGTGCGTCACGCCAAAGTGAACTCGCAACCTCCCGGTGATCCAACCCGTCATCAGCTGCCCCATCAGGTAAATCGCGATCGAATTCATCCCCACGACAACGAAGGGAAACGTCCAGCGACGCCACCCCTTCAGGTCGATGGTCCAGTAAAACGCGCCCAGTAGCGCCAGTGTCCCGCCGCCCGAAAACAGGGTCCACGATGGCGTCCAGATTCGTTTCACGACTGGGCACAGTGTCCAAGAAGTGTTGATACCCGGAAGAATGGAGGGATCGACGGCGATGCCCAAACCGAAGCACACAGCCGCCGCGCCGAAGATGCGTCGCAGTTTCTGCCGCGCCGACACGTCCGCACGCAGCGTCTCGCCGGCCATGAGCCCGAGCAGCATTGTGCCCATGGAGGGAATGAAGTTGAGGGTCTGGTAGCCGCCCTCCTGCGCCACGAACGGTTTGGCGCCGGGAAAGAGATTCAGGAACCACACGTCGAAGGCATGGGCGGCATTCGAGCGCAGCGCCCAATGCGACGCAAAGTCGGCGCCGCTCGCCGGATAAAGCGCGAACAAAAGCCAGTACCCGATCAGAATGGCGGCAAACGTGAGCCCTTGCACTCTGGCCCCGCGGCCCCGCAGCAGCGTCACCGCGAAATAACCGAGTCCGATTTGCGGGAGTACGTTCGTGAACCGCCAGTTGGTCTGCGTCGTCGCTTGCGAAGCCAGGAAAACCCCGAGGGCGATGAGCACGAGCGACCGCCACAACGTGTGCCGGACAATCGTCCGGTCCGAATCGCCCCGCGCCTTGCGGCTCGCGTACGAAAAGGGGATCGCCACACCCACCATGAACATGAAGGCCGGCTGAATCAGATCCCAAAACGCGCAGCCGCGCCACGCCACATGGTCGAATTGGTAGCCGATAAACTGCCAGAACTCACTATCTGGATACAGTCGCGCCGCGCGCGCGAGGCCGAAGCCATGGGCGGCGAGCACCAGCATGATGAATCCACGATAAACATCGAGGGACACGAGCCGCGCGGCTGCGCCCGGGACGGGCATTGCCGGAGCGGTCCGGACGGATACTGATGGGGGCGGCGGAGCAGCGGGAGTCATGACGGGGTTTTCGTTTGTGATGCGAAATCGCCGTTGATGCATCCCAAATTTCCTGGCCCCGGTGGCCAGGGGAACGCTTCAGGTGTCGCCACCCTCACCCGTCGCCTGAGCGACATTGCAGCTCGGCACGCGAGCGGCGAGCCGGGTCACCGTCACCTCGACCTGCGGATGTTCCTGCACAAAGGAGCCAGGGCACGCGCCGGTCACCGGACCGAACAGCGCGCGACGCAACACACCCGCGTGCCAGCTGCGCATGAAGGTGAGGTGAATCTTCTTGCTCATCAGCAATTCGTACATGCCCAGCGTGATCGCGCGGCGCGGCAGGATGTCCCAATTTCCGTCGACGCCGCCCATCTGATTCAGTTCAGCGCAATCCCCGACCCGGTTGAAGGGGAAGGGGCGGAGCCGGCCGAAGTCGTCGAACGTCGCCTGATTGTAGTCCGCGATCGGCCGACCCAAGAGTCGAGGAGGAGCCGCGGGCCCCGGGGCCAGCGTAGCGTAACGTGACTGATCGTGGCTCATGAATTCAGAGGCCGAGCAGGCGCGCCGCGGTCCCGCCGTAGATTTTGTCCATCGTTTCGGCGGACAAGCCGAGCGGCTTCAACATCTGGTCGTGAAAGTCTTTCGCCGGCTGCAATTCTTCCAGCGCCAGGATGTCCGTGCCGAAAAGCACCTTGTCCCACGCTCCGTCCCAGAAGAAATGATACCGAAAGAAGTCCGGCGTCTTGTTCACCCGCCACCCTCCCCAATACGCGCCGGTGAGATCGACGTAATAGTTCGGATGCATCCGCGCCATCATGGAAGCCTCCTCGTGCCACGGGGCGCCGAGGTGGGCGCCAATGATGTTCAGCCGCGGGAAGGTGCGCAGGACCGTATCCAGGCAAATCGGACGCATCCAGTCCGAGTTGACGCGGGTCGACGCGGTTTGCGCGATTCGCATCAGGATTCCCGTATGGGCCAGCAACGGCAGCCCCGTTTTCTCCATCTGCTCGTAGACGGGAAAAAATGATTCGTCATCATACGACCGCCGCGGGTTGGTGATTTTGAACCCGCGAAATCCCTGGCGCGCGGCCACTTTCACCCGGTCCGGTGTGTCATGGCCAAGCTCGATCAAAGCGAACGCAATCAGGTGCTCGGGATGGCGCTGGGCGGCGTCGAGAATGACCTCGTTCGACGCGTGCCCAAACACCTCGCCGGCGGAAAACAGGCAAATCTTGTCGATCCCGGCCTGCGGCAGCGCCGCCACGAGGCGCGCGGGAAAATCCGCGCCGTCCCTGGCCGGAAAGTGTGCGTGAATATCAATGACCATGAATTGGGTTGTCAGCCGCCCCGGGGGCATTCCCACCGAGTTTGTTTTGATATCAAAAGAAAAAGGCCACAGGCGGATGTCAAGTGCCGGCTCCAGCAGCGCCGGATGGCGGACGGCGGACGGCGGATGACGGATGACGGATGACGGATGGCGGACGGCGGACGGCGGAGGACAGACGACAGATGACAGTGTCTGACCTCCGTCGTCTGACCTCCGTCGTCTGACCTCCGTCGTCTGTCCTCCGTCGTCTGTCCTCCGTCGTCCGAATCCGCCGACTCGACACCCGCCGGGCCGGGCGTCACGAATCACCTTCCCCGCGATGTACCCTTCGTATCTTTCGATCTCCCGCCACGATCTGGGCCAGAACCAACCGGTGCGCGTCCGCACCACGGGTGACATGGCCGCGGTCGCCCTTGATCTCGCACACGCCATGCGCGACGAAATCGTGCAGGCCCGCCGCGCAGGGCGCGCGGCCACGCTCATCATCCCCGTCGGACCGGTCGATCAATTCCCGGTCCTGGCAAAACTGCTCAACGAGGAGAAAATCTCCTGCCGCGACACCGTGTTCATCAACATGGACGAGTACCTGACGGCCGACGATCAGTATGTACCGGCAAGCCATCCGCTGAGTTTTCGCGGCTACATGGACCGTGCGTTCTACCGGTCGCTCGATCCGGCGCTGGCCCCCGCACCCGAGAATCGGGTGTTTCCAGACCCGCAGGCAACGTCCGCAATTCAACGGCTGATCGACGAGCGTGGCGGCGTGGACGTTGTTTTCGGGGGCATCGGCATCAACGGACACATCGCGTTCAACGAGCCACCTGAACCCGGCGAAACGTGCACCATCGAGGCGTTCGCCGCCCGACCGACCCGCAACCTGTCCCTCACCCGCGAGACGCGCACGATCAACTCGGTCACCGTGGGCGGCGACATTGCGGTGATTCCCCAGCGGGCCGTGACCGTCGGAATGAAAGAGATCATGGCCGCGCGCCGCTTGCGGTTCTACTGCAACCGCCCGTGGCAAAGCGGCGTGATCCGCCGCGCACTGCATGGGCCGCTGACGCCCGCCTGCCCCGCCTCGTATTTCCGGCTGCATCCGGATGCCATCGTGACCGTGGCCGACTACGTGGCCGAGCCGCCAAACATCCAGCTGCGGTAACCGAGACGACGGCTCTCACCGTCGCGGCGAGCGCCAGCGGGTCAATGCGCGTCCACGCGCTACCCGCCGTAACACTCCAGGTATTTCAAGCCCGTGCTTGTATTGAACAACACCGTACAGTCGCTCGAACCCACGGTGCCGGCCTGCAACAACTGCTTCAGCGCCGCGTAACACGCCGCTCCTTCGGGGGCGACAAACACCCCCTCGGCCGCCCCCACCTCACGGGTGCAGGTGATCATCTCCTCGTCGCTCACCGCGATCGCCCCGCCGCCCGACCGGCGCAGCGCGTCCAGCATGATGAAGTCGCCGATCGCTTTCGGCACGCGCAACCCGGACGCCCTCGTCTGTGCGCCGACATGTTCCGCCGCGAATTTCTCACCCGCCTTGAACGCCCGCACGATCGGCTGGCAGCCGTTCGCCTGCACGGTGAACATCCGCGGACGCTTCCCGCCGATCCACCCCAATTTCTCCATCTCGTCGAATGCCTTCCACATGCCGATGAGGCCCGTGCCTCCACCGGTTGGATACAGAATCACGTCCGGCACCTGCCAGTCGAGTTGCTCGGCCAGTTCGTAGCCCAGCGTCTTTTTTCCCTCGGCGCGGTACGGCTCCTTCAAGGTCGAAACATCGAACCACCCCTCCGCCGTTTTCCGTTTCGCCACTTCCGCGCCGCAATCGGTGATCAGGCCATCGAGCAAGGTGACATGCGCGCCCATCTGCTCGCATTCGATCACGTTGGCGCGCGGCGTGTCGCGCGGCATGAAGATATGCGCCTCCATCCCCGCCCGCGCAGCGTAGGCGGCGAGCGCGCCGGCGGCGTTGCCGGCCGAAGGCACGGCGAGTTTCTTCAACCCGAACTGCCGGGCCATTGAAACGGCCGTCGTCATCCCGCGCGCCTTGAAGCTGCCCGTCGGATTCTGCGCCTCGTCCTTGATGAAAAGCCGCGTCATCCCGTGCTTTGCTCCAAGCCGCCGTGCCGGCAGCAGGGGCGTGAACCCCTCGCCGAGCGTCACGATGTCCGTATCATTCTTCACCGGCAGCACCTCGCGGTAACGCCACAGCGATTTTGCACGACTGCGCAACGCGTCCTTCGTCATCGTGCGACTCGCCGCCGCGAGATCATATTGCGCGAACAGCGGCTTGCCGCACGCCGTGCAGAGATTCTGCGGGATCGATGCGACGTGTTCCTTGCCGCACGCGGTGCAGGTGAGATGGGTGAAGTACATAAGAAGGGTGCGCTGGCGAAGGCCGACAGCTAGGGGTGACGGTGGCGCGCGCCAAGGGCGAAATCCAATCCTGGTTCCTTCCCCGTCGACCGTCGTGTCTGCGCTCTTGCAGTCGCCGGAGCGCACTCTTTGTCTTCCCAAGACGCTTCGCTGATGAGACGGACTCCGCGGCACACTTCAGATCTCGAATCGAACATCCTAAAATGTGTGCGCGCCTCGCAGGGCGTTTCCCGCGTCGAACTCGCGCGGAGCCTCAGACTCGCGCCGTCCACGGCGGGAATCTACGTTGAAAGGCTGCTCGAGGGTGGCTACCTTCAGGAGACCGACAAGGCGGCCCGCGAAACCGGCCGGCCGCCCGTTCTGCTCGGTTTGAATGCGGAACGTGGCGAGTTCGTCGGCGTTGATTTCGAAGCCCGCAATATCATGGCGGTGGCCGTCGATTTTTCCGACAAGCCCCTGCGCAACGCGCGGCTGCAAATTGCCGAGGGCGATTCCGTCGGGCAAGTCACCCGCAAGATCGAACAGGCGATCCAGAAGGTGCGGCCGAATGACCCGAAACGACTGCTCGCCATCGGCGTGGGCGTGCCCGGTCTGGTCGATTCGGCGCGAGGCGTCGCGCTCCATTACGAATACATCGCCCGCTGGAAAAATGTGCCGCTGGCGAAGCTGCTGAGGAAAAAATTCCCGGTGCCGGTCTTTATCGAGAATGCCATGCGGACGATGGCACTGGCGGAACTCTGGTTCGGGCAGGGACTCGGCGTCGGCGACTTCGCGTGCATCGGTATCCGCAGTGGCATTGCAGCCGGCATGGTCCTGGATGGCCGGCTTTATTCGGGCGCGCAACATGGCGCCGGCGAACTCGGCCGCTGGCGCTGCCCGTTCCTCGCCGGCAAAGCGGCCCGGTGGTTTGGGGCCGACGGCGACGCAACGCCTTTCGGCCCCGAGTTGCAGGAAGTGGCCTCCGTCCGCGCCATTCAGCGGGCCTTCAGTCGCGCGCTCGCGTCAGGGCAGAAAAGCATTCTCCGCGGCGAGGCCCATCCGATTCCAATCGAAGAGGTGGTTCGCGCGGTGCAGCAGCGCGATCCCCTCGCTCTCACCGTCGTGGGTGAGGCGGCCAAATGCCTCGGCTGGGCCATCAGCCAGCTGTTGCTCACCGTTGACCCGAAGAAAGTGATCCTCGCGGGACCGTTGACCATGCTCGGCGAGAATCTGCTCCAGCCTCTGCGCGCGGTCACCGATGCGTTGACGCCAGCGGAGAGTTCGCGCACCGCCGACATCGTCAACTCGACGATGGGCGAATTCATCGGGGCCCTCGGCGCCGCCGCTCTTGCGGTCCACGAGTGGAAGCCCGCCCCGTGGCGGATTCCCACGAGTTGAAAACAAGAGGGCGGGCCGCCTACCCCTAAGCGACCCGCCCATTGCTTTCTTACTTACCCCAATTCTCCCCCGCTAAGCGGAGGAGAAAATCGACGCCGTTAATGTCAGCGCACATCGCCATGGGTTCCGTTGAAGGTGCACTTCGCCCAAAAAAGCTCCTCCCGGGCCGAAACGTTCGCACAAGTCACTGGCCTGACGCCGCGGTCGGCGGCTTTTTTGGTCGCGGCTCGGCCCAGAGCCGCACCCACAGCTCGGCCAGATTCTTCATACTCGTGCGTTTCAGGCCCTCCACCCGCGCCGCCTCCTTGAAGGGACTGGCAACTGCGCTGCGCTCCACATAGTAGCGCCAGAGTTCCAGTTCGAGCGGGATGACGGCAGCGAGGTCATTTTGCGCTCCCCGACAAACAGTTTGAACTTTGGTTATCCAGTAATGTCGCTCGTCAGGGTGGCTCTGTACATAATCAAACACGCGCTGCTCGCTCCGGTTCAGGCTCATGCGGCCAACGTGCGATGCACCTTCGGAAAAACAACTGCAAAACCCGCCGCGAGCGCGGCGTTGCATTTCTCCTCCTCCCATGGATAACCTCCCTCCTGTCAACGAATCCGACGAATCGTCCGCGCCTACCATGTGGCAAAAATTCACAGAACAAATTCCCGCTGTCATTTTGACGGCGTTGCTCGTCATCGCCGGAGCATTTTGGCTGCATCAGCAGACGGTCAGCCAGATGGCGGTCAAACAGCAGACGGAACTCGTTCCGCTTCGCGAACAAAATGACCGCTTGAAGGAAATGTCCGAAGACAACCGCCGCCAGATCGAAGCGACAAACAAGCTGTTGAAGGACGCCATTTCAAAGCGCGACTCCGATCTTTTCCGCACGGATCAAGAAGTGGAACGGCTGAATACCGAACGAATCGACCTGCTCGCCGCAGCGATCGCCAAAAAGATCCAACCCTACAACCCGCTGCCAAAATCACCGGAGGAAGCGGAGAAGATGCAGAATGAGCAGGTCGACCGTGTCTCGGGCCGGATGAGCGAGCGCATTCAGCCGATTCTTTCCGAGATGGCGCGCGATCAAAATCTCACCCGCGATTCGATCGCCCAATACAGCCAGCGGATATCCGATCAAGTCGGCACCGTCCTCACGACCGAGCTCGCGAAGAATCAACAGCTCAACAACAACCTGCAGCAAACCCAGGCGGTGGCGCAGGACGCGCTCAAGCTCTCCCATGAGATTACGGCGCTCTATCTCAGCTCGTTCAAGGACCAGGGCCTGATCACGAGACTGCTCACCCTGCCCGCGAACGTCATCAAGGACGCCACCAGCCTCAGCATCGTCAACAGCAGCGATCGCAAGAAGATCGAAGAGCAGTTGATGACGAAGATGACCGACATCGAACAGCGCCTCGTGCAACTGCATGGCCAGGCGCCGCAAGCCATCGTGGCCGAGTCGCACCCTCAGCGGCCTGCCCCGGAAGCGCCGAACGATCCCAAGTAAGGTCGCGCGTTTCTCTCTCTCGTATTGTCAGCCACGCGGTTGCGCCGCGTGGCTTTTCTTTTTCCTTAAGCCCACCCCATGTCAGCCCGCGTTGTGGTCCCGCTTTTCCTGATCGCGTTCCTGGCGCTGGCGATCAGCGGCTGTGGGCAGCGTGGCTCGGCCGTCGCGACCGGCAATCGCGACCAGGTCCTGCACCTCGGAAATCTCACCGAGCCGGCCGATTTGGATCCGCAGGTGATCAGCAGCAAGCAGGATTCGAACATCGTCCTGGCACTGTTCGAGGGGCTCGTGCAATACGACGCGAAAACGGCGCAGCCGGTCCCGGCCGTGGCGGAACGGTGGGAAACATCGCGCGAGAATCTCACGTGGACGTTTCACCTGCGCCCCACCGCCAAATGGTCCAACGGCAGACTCCGTCGTCAGCCGTCCGCCGTCTGTCGTCGATCCTCCGCCGTCCGTCGTCGGCCAGGTCGATCCGCTACCAGCCCGCGCTCAGCCCTACCGTGTATCCCGTCCCCGGCATCGGATAACCCGGCCGGTAGCGATAATTCCGATCCAGCAAGTTGTCGACCGCGAGAAAGAGTTCCGCCGGACGGTTCGCCCCACCCCACTGCAACGCGTATCCAATTCGTGCATTCAACAGGGCGAATCCGGCGATGCGCTCGGTGTTCAACGCATTGCCGGCGCGAGCCTGCGAGCCCGCGCGCTGCGCCGAGACGTACGAGCCGTCCACGTTCAGCGTCAGCGCCGGTGCGATCCGCCAGGTGACGCCGCCCACGAGCGACCACTGTGGCGCGTAGGGCAAATCGGCCGGCGTCGCGTGCAGCCGCGACGCTCCGGCAAACAACGAAAGTGACTTCAATGGCCGCGTCGTGAGTGTAAGCTCGCCTCCCTGGGTCCGAAACGATTCCACGTTCAAAAACCGAAACGGTGGTGGCGGCGGCGGCACAAACACAAATCGGTCGCGGCCTTCATTGCGGAAAATCGTCAGCTCCGCCGTGGTCCTTGAACTGAACTCGTAGCGAATGCCGGCCTCGGTTTGCGCCAGCCGCTCCGGCCGCAGCGTCCGCCAGCTTTGGCCCAGCGCGGGAATCGCCACCGTTGAAAACGCCGCCACTTCCAATCCCGGAAAATTCACGGCGCGGCTGAAGCCGGCATGCAGTTGCAGCGGTCCCCGGCGCACGGTGACGCCCACCTGCGGCGCCCAGGCCCGGCCAAACTGATCGTGCCAGTATTGCCGTCCGCCCATCGAGGGCGTGAGTTGCGTGCCGTCCGCCGCACGCCAGGTGTGATTCACCCCGAAGTAGGCAGAGGCCAGCCGGAATTTCTCGGGGCCAAATGAAATCACCGGGGCGACGCCGGGCGACGCCGAAATGGTTTCGCCTCGCGTCCAATCGACGTCGACGCCTCCCACGATTTCGCCGTCCTGCCATGCGCGTTGCGATTCGCGCCACCGTACGCCACTGAGCCGGTATTTGTTCAAGCTGTCGGCATTCGCCGAGGAGTTGCGACGAAACCAGTTGGCCTCGCCATCACTGACGTAGCCCTTCAATGAGCCCGCGCCATCCGTGCGCGTCCAGTTTGCTCCCGCGAGATGCAGCCATGCGCTGGTGTCATAAACATCCCCCTTCGTGGGGGGCACGCCGGCGCCCGGCTCGGGCCCGGGATCGGTGGCGCTATTGTCGGAGCGGTGCACGACATAGCTCAGTTCGAGTTTCGGCAGCGGCCGCCAGCCGATCCGCGCGAGCCCATTCGCCAGCCGCCCGTCGGAATCAGGGCGGTGCCCATCCGCGCGCCGATAACTCTGGCCGATATAAATCTCGGTCGCATCCCAACGGCCGCCTGCCTCCAGCTTCTCGCTGAACGCGCCAAAGCTGCCGGCACTCACCGCTCCGCGGAGGAATTGCCCCACTTCGGGCGCCCGCGGCACGAGCATGTTGACGGCGGCAAACATGTTGCCCACCACGACCGGTTGAGCGCGCCGTGACACCTCGACGCCACCGGCCAAATCCAGCGGCAGCAAATCGAGCATCGGATGATTGAATACGCCGTTGCCGATCGGCACGCCGTCAATCGTCGTCTTGATTTCACCACCCGGCCGGCTCGAGCCGAGCCCGCGCAGAAAAATCGCACCGCCCTCGCCGCCGCCGAACGCACCGACGGCATTATAGCGCGCGATGGTCACGCCGGGCGTCCGCCGCAGGGCCGCCGCGAGATCCGGGGCGTTGAGTGCTTCAATCTGCTCACGACCGATCATCGTGTTCTGAAAGCCGAATGAATTGAGCGTGGTCTC
>JBBRCR010000056.1:0-24687 GCA_038204695.1 Opitutales bacterium
CCGCCCGAGGGCAGTCCGGCCAGCACGAACCGGCTCTCGGGGGAAACCCAGCCGTCCTCGTAGATGCAGGAAAAATCGAGCGTTTCGGCCTTCGCGATGTCCTCCGGAAAATAGCGGAGCCGCGCCGGCCGCCGCAGCTGCCGATATTCCTCGCCGCTCATCGCGGAAATGTCACGGGCCCAGCCCAAGAGCCGCCGGTAATCGAGCGGAATGTAGCGGTTGAACATCGCTTTCAGACCTGACCGGCGGTCGAGGATCACCTGCGTCATTTCCTGGAAATCGATGGCGACGTAGTGGGCATCCTTGAAAGGAAGCGGCCGCAGCGGGCCCACGAACAGATTGAAGGCGCCGTCGCCGACGACGCCGATGGGCGTGTCCGGTTCGGCGTGGTGGATGAACGCCGCCGGGTTCCAGTGCGTTCGCCCCGGCAGGCCCGTGCGGGTCGCGGAGATCCGGAGGTAAATCTCCCCGGTCGGGTGTTCGACGCGCAGGAGCATGAAGCGGCCGAGGCCGTTGAAGTTGCCGCCGGTCAGAAACGGATCCGCCTCCTGTTGGAAGAACGAGATGAACCGCCGATCGCCGAGATAGTAGTGGTTGCCGCGACCGGAATGGACGAACACGAGGTGATTCCGGATCCCGGATGCGGGCGTAAGCTCGAAGACGTGGCGGATGGGTTCGTTGGGATCCGCGCCAAACTTGTTGAACAGCGAGAGCTGCCGCGTCAGCCCGAGATAATAGTCGGTGGGATGCGTGAGCACGGGCTGCGAAAATTCCGTGCGCCAAAGCATGGAGGTCGTCACGAGCTCCGAGTTGCGCTCGAGCATGCGGGGGCGCGCCTGCGCCATCTGCTTGAAATGCGGATGCAGCCGGACGTACATCGGCGGATCGCGAAAGTCGATTCGGGTGTTGGGGAAGAAGTAGTCCCGGGAGGCCAGCGCGAGTTGGTGGCCGCGCAATTCGGAGGCGGCAAACTTTGCGGCGACGACGTTCTCGATCGTGGCGGTGATCTGGGCGTCCCAACGGGCGGGCGTCTGCACCTCCATGCCGAGCTTGGAGGCGTAGCGCAGCTCAGTCATGCCGCCGGCGACAGTGCCTTGCGACGTGCGGGTGTAGTGCAGGGCCGAGGCGGCCGTGCTGAGGCCGAACAGCACGAGCAGCAAGGTGGCGAAGCGACCCGAACGAAGCCGGAGCAGCAGCCCGGCCAGCGCGATCGCGAGCGTGGGTTGCATCCACATGGCGAGCTTGTAGAGCGGAAAATCGCTGCCGCCGCGGTACAGTTGCACGGCCACCGCCCCCTGCACGAGCAACAGCAGGGCCGCGGCGTGCAATTGCCAGGCTTCGCGCACGGTGCGCCAGAGCAGGAGCAGCGCGAGGCCCATGCCGCCGGCGATTGAAAGCGTGACAATCGGCTCGGGAAAATCCCTGGCGATCGGCATCCAGCCAAAAAGATTCGAAAACCCGGTGGGCAGAAGAAAGTACGGGAAAAGCGAGAGCAGCAGGTTGGCCTTGTGCGTCGCCGAGCCCAGCTGCATCACCAACGTGGATACATAGGAGACGATGTTGTACCGGAGGATCAGCAGGGCGCCCAGCATCGTGTAGGCGAGCAACGCGAGGGCGACGGGTCCGGCGATGCGGCGGCGCGCAAGGCCGAGACCAACATACCCGAGGTACGCGAGCCCGAGGAAGGGCGTCGGTTCCGGATAGCAGATGCACAACGCCGCTGCGGCGATGGCGGGCAGCCCGGCATACCGGATCAACTCGCGCCGTCGCGCCGGGCCCCACGTGCGCGTCAGGAGCGCGAGCAGTAGCAGCAGCAGCGCGATGCCGGCCACCTGCGCGATCAACTGGTACAGTGTGCCGAGCATGAACAGCGGGGAAACCGCGAGAATCCAGGCCGTGATCAGGGCGCGGCGGCGGTGGCGGCCGGCTTGCAAGGCGAGACCGGCGGCAGCAAAAAGCTGCGTCAGGGAAATGGCCACAATCGCCGGCATGAACGTCTGCGTCGCCTTCAGCCGGATCAGCGTCGCGCTCCAGGCGACGATGTGCTCCGCGCCGAATCGCATCATGTCGGCCACGTGCATGAAGAAATAATAGCTGGAGTAGTCGCGGCCGGAGAGCTCCGCCATGGTCGGGACGTCGAAGAAGCCGTGCGCCGAGAAACGTTCCGCCGCCAGGCAGTAGTTCGCCATGTCGTCATTGCCGTAGCTGATCCAGTCGAACCCGGCATGAAGGGAGGGCCACCCGGTCCACAGCAGCGAAAAAAAGGCGGCCGCAAAAAACGGCCGCAGCGCGCGACGGGGAAAAGCCGGTCGCTGCCAACGGAGGACGGCCAGGCTGATCATGATCAACAGGGCCGTCATCACCTGCGAAAAACGCGCGATGGGCAGGCCGAGCTGGTTGAACACCATCAATCCAATCAGGACCACGGCCATGCCCATGCCCGGCGCGAGCAACCACGACCGGAGCGCGCCGAACCGTGGTGCGAATAGGGCAAAGACGGCCCGCCCGACCACGCTCCAGATGACGAAGAGACTGAACGAATACGCGAGCGCGACCATGAACGCCTCTGGTTACGACGGTTCCGTTTTGGCCTGCAAGAGCGGAGCGCCCGCCGCCGCCAGGAACGCGCGGCAGGCGGCGACCGCTTGTTGCGCCTGTTCGAGTCCGGGAGCGGCCGGCACCGCGCGGGCAATGGCCTTCGCCACTGTCGCGAGATCAGCATCGGGGGTGAGCATCGGAGCGCCGAGCTCGCGCGCCGCGGCGCGGAGTTTCTCGTTGGTGCCAATCACGATCACCTTCGAACGCGCCCATGCGCCCGCCAGCGCGGCGTGGTAACGTGCGGTCAGCAGCCATTCGGCGCCTGGCCATCGGGCGAGCACATGGGTCAGTGGTGCGCCCGGTAGTTCTGGATCAATCAACGACCACTTCGATCGTTCGTCTTCAGGCAGCGCCGCGTGCAACATCCGCTCGCCGCCGGGGAGCGGGCGCGATTCCTGGGCGAGCCACACCCGTTCTGTGGCGCCGACGCGTTCAGCCGCTCGCAGCACCGCCGATTGACCAGGCCAGTGGCCGTAATCGAAGTTCGCCACGATCGCGAACCGGCCGGTCTGCGCAGCGGGGGGCGGCTGCCGGCGGAAAAAAATGTGGGCGAGATCCGCCGCGGCATGAACCTGCTTCTGACCACACCCGGCGATTCGTTCCGCCGAAACGGCATCACGCGTCCAGATCGCCGCCGCTTGCATCACCAGGCGCGCCACATCGGCCGATTGGAGTTCGGCCGGCGACTGAGTGCCGACGCCAAGATAAAACATCGGCTTGCCGGAGCGGGCGCAGTTCGCGGCGTCGCCCAGCAGGTGATCGATGAACCAGTGGGACAAGGCGTGTTGGAAGGGCGAGCCGCCGAGGCCGAGCCAGACATCGCATTCGGAAATGCACCGCCTTCGCGTCGCGGCATCGTAGGGCCGCCACGTGACGGCCGGGAAGCGCTGTCGCAAGGGTTCGAGCGGAAAAGGTACGCACGATGTCAGCGTTGCAGCCGGCTCCAGTGCGACCACGGCCTGCAGGAAGCCGGCGAGCATGAAATCGTCGCCGAGATTCCCAGCTCCGTAGAAATGGTGCCCTAGATGGATCCGCACGGGTTTTTGCTACGCAAAAACCTTACGGCGCAATCCGCGAGCACTTTTCGTCAAAACGCGAGGACGAGCTTCACGTGCCCGCGCGCGTGTGACCGTTGAACCTGGGGCAGGTTGGTCAGCTGCCAGCCGTAGTCGGCGCTGAAACTGAAATTATTCCCGAGCGATGAACGCAGACCGATCCCGGTGCTGGCCAGCGGCGCGAAGGGAATGTCGGAAGGGTCCCGGTGTTTATACTCCACCTGCGCGGCATCGTAGAACACGGTGAACCGCGTCTGGAGTGGCGGGGCGGTTTTCCGCAGGAAGGGCAGTGACTGCTTCCATTCAGGTGTCATCACATCAGTGCCAAAGACGAAGCCCTGCTCCGCGGCGTAGATGTTCTCATCGTATCCCCGCACCGTCGCTGAACCGCCAATGCTGAGGTGCTCGCCGGTGACGATGTTGCTCGTGGCCGCTTGCAGGGTGGCACGTGAGAACACATCCCAGCCGCTCGTGCCCAGCTTCTGGAGCCGTTGAACGGAAATGTTGCCGTACACGTACGATGCCGATGCCCCAATCCGGGAGCCATAGGCTTGGAGCGCCTCGTCGGTGTTGCGCGAATTGATGTTGCCCGGGCTGGCGAAAACATTGGCGGCAAACGCCCACGCTCCACGCTTGTCGCGGCTCAGGTTCGAGAATCCGGCAAACAACTGAAACGTATCGGTGTTGGTTTGGAACACCTGGTACTTCGTCAGCTCCGGATCGAACTCGAGGTTGTTGTTTCCGTGTTTGTAGGAGACGCCGAAATAAACATCGCGTGGCTCGTTCCCCGTGCGCAGCGGAACGGTGTAGCGGAGGTTCGAACTGATGTTCTTGCCGGTTTGAAGCAGCAAGCCGTCGCCAAACAGCGGGTGCGTGGTCACATAGCTGCCGCTCAACTGGAGAAAGTGCCGCCAGCGGAGCGGTATCCGATAGTCGAGCGCATGCGCCTGAAAGACCTTGGTGTCCTTGGTCGTGATATATTGATACGAGCCCAGATGATCGAGTCCCCACAGGTTTCCGTGCTGAAAGGCGGCGGTCAGCCGGTACTCGCCGATGACCTGATTACCCGTGTCGTCGATCGACACGATGGCGCGGAACGGCACGCGTTCCTTTACGCCGACCACCAGGTTCGCCTTGCCTGGTTCATTGGGCAGTTCGCTGACCATGACCTTGACCTCGCGAAACGGATTCGTGTTGGCCCAGTTCACGGCCCCTTCGAGTGTGGACAACCGAATTTCATCTCCCGGTTTCAGCCCGAGTCGCTCCTCGAGCAGCTTTTTGCTAAACCAGCGATTCCCCTGAATCATGAGCTCGTTGTAGCGGCCGAGCAGCACGACAAATCGGAGCGTTCCGCGGGTAATGTCCTGGGTTGGGATGAGTACCTTGGCGATGAGCCGGTCGTTCTTTTGCGCGTGCTCATTGATGGCTTTGATCAGCCCATTCAAAAGTTCGTTGCTGATCGGCTGGCCGATGAACGGGACGACAGCCGCCCTGAATCCGGCGTCATCAAAAAGAGAAAGTTCCGCGGCATAGACGGGCACGCCGCCGCCGGACTCCGGCGGCAGCGCGAGCACCTTTGGTTCCGAATCAGCGAGAAGTAGCTTCGTAAGCGGGTAAACTTCCTGAGCTGCCGCGCTGGACATCGACAACGGTAATTGGAACAAAAGGAAAAGGAGGACCGGAATCCGGTAGGACATCGTAGGGTGGATAGGCGCGGTGTGACTGAGCAGGTTGATAATTGTTCAGGCTCATTCCCGGATTTTCAAAAAGCAAGTCGGCGCGCTGCGCGGGCACGGCGCCTCTCGATCCAAGCACCGTTGCCGCGTTGTTGCCGGTCAAAAGGAGTTCTGGGGCGGGCGCCGAACGTGTCGTGACGGTTGGGAAAATTTCCGCACTCGATGTCCATTCTTGGGCATTGGCCCCCTGAGGGAAACGGGAGTACGTAGTGCCCGGTATGTTCGTTAACAGCTGTGGTGCACCGACAAAAAATCGCTGAAGCGGCTTGGCACACCAACTGCAAAGGAAACGTCACTCAGCTTCGGCTGTGTAGCCGTCTTGTGCGTGCGACGTCAGCGAAATCCACGGGGGGAAAGCCCATTTTTACGTCAGGTTCTTACGTAAAAATGTGCTTGCCAATACTCCGTGTGTTTCGCTCTCTCGCTCGCGAAAGTGGCGTATACCGTCTCGTTCAACAACACTCAGTTCTAACCCATGAAGATTAATAAAAACACCAGCCTGTCGCTGCGAAAGTTGATTCTTTCCGCGCTGGTTGCTGCCCCGCTGGTTACATTGCCGGCTCCATTGTGGGCATTGCCGTCTATTGCTCCGACGAACGTTTCGTCCAATTCCGTAACGACGACGCTTCTCCCGATCGGACCCAGTGCGATCCAGATTTCAGACACCGTAGCAAATCGGCTCGTCCTGAAATGGAGCGAATTCGGTTCCGGCGGTAGCCCGATCAACGCGGGCGAAACCGTCAACTGGGTTTTGCCGTCCGCTTCCTCTGCGGTTCTCAACACGGTCGCCACGGGTGGGACGCTGGTGAACGGTCA
This sequence comes from Opitutales bacterium, assembly GCA_038204695.1. GTDB lineage: Bacteria > Verrucomicrobiota > Verrucomicrobiia > Opitutales > Opitutaceae > ER46. The sequence goes on from JBBRCR010000056.1 coordinate 6,206, forward strand.
TCTGCAGTCGAATGGTTCGATCTACATTCTTAATGCGAACGGCATCACCATCGGCACGACTGGCACAGTGGCCGCGGCTGGCTTGGGTCTGAGCACGGTTCCACAGAGCGAATTCTTCTTCCTGGCCAATGGCACGCTGGATAACACGGGTGTCACGGCGGCCACAGTGACAGGAGACATCGTCGTCAACACGGCGAGTGCGCACCCCGCTCCCTCCTTGCTCACGGGCATCAATGTCGGCACCACGGGCAACGTTTCGCTCGCGGCACGTTCGGTCGATGTGTCCGGCACGATTGTGGCTGGCACGCTTAACATCGCGAGCAACGCCGCTGGCACGGGTGTGCGACTGGCACAGTCCGCCGACTTGGTGGTTGGGACCAAAGGGACCGCGTCGTCACTCACAGATCCGGCGACGGTAGGAACGGGTAACGCAACAATCGTGACCAATGGTGGCGCGGCTGCTCTGTCGGTTGGTGCCAACGCCACGACAATCAACGGCGGAACCTTGAGCGTCGATACCACCGGGGCGACGGTCAACGGGGCAATCACTCAAGGTACGGGTGCAGTCAAGATCGGTGACGGGCAGGACCTCGACGGTACGCTCACGCTGAAGGCGGGCACTGGCGCACTGACGCCGGCGCCGGGAGCGATCACGCTGAATACCCTTACCGCCAACAAGGACTCTCGGCTCTTGAATGTGACGGTCACCAACGGAGGTGCAACCTCACTCAAGACTGACCGTGACATCAACCTCCGGGCGTCCACGATCGCGGGCAACCTCTTGGTTAGCTCAACTTCTGGCAACATCCGCAATGGCGGCGACGTCACCGTCACGGGTGGCACAATCTCCTTTGCCGTAGGCGGAACTGGTACAAATGGCGATAACAAGGCTATCACGTTCAAGGGGCCGGGCGACCTGACCATCGGCACAATCACAACCAAGGCCACGACGGGTTCGGCCGTAACGCTTGTGTCAACGACAGGTTCGGTGATTCTGCCTACCCTGACCATTAGTGGAAATCTGACGGTCACTGCGGCAAATAACATCAGCCAGACTGGCCCACTGACAAACACTCAGGCAGGTACCGAATTGTTCGCACCTTCAACCACGCGGTTGGCAAAATTCGAGGCCACCACTGGCAGCATCATGCTGACGAATGCTGGCAATGATATGACGCGGGTCGCCCTGCGCGGCGCACCTGGCGGCGCCATCGTGACCGACATCAATCAAGTCGTGGTTGGTAACGACACCTCGATGAACGGCAATGCGGACATCACGGCCCCGATGGGCATCCAGTTGGGCGCCGCTGCGGGCGACACCGTGACGTTCAATTCCAACCTTACCCTCAATTCCAATCTGAGCTCGGTCGGAACCGGAACGAATAGCGCCATCATCACGAACGGCGGCTCCGGTTATACCGCGTCTCCCACGTTCACCGGCCCTGGCGGAATCGCGGGCACCAGCACGTTGGGCATCACCGCGATCGCGGCACCCACCACAGCAGGCAGCGGATACACCGGGGTTCCAAGCGTTACGATCAATGACGCCGGCACCGGTGGCATGGGCGCGACAGCGACTTCCACGGTTACGGTTAACACCCTTTCCGGCTTCAATGGTGGCTCAGGTTACACGGCCTTGCCGACGGTTGCGTTTACGCCGGTTCCCGCGGGCGGCGTGATCGCATCCGCCACCCCCACCACGCTCACGATCACTCCGGCTTCGCTGGTCATCGCGTCCCCGGGTAGTGGCTACCTCGTCGGCGACGTACTGAACGTCGGCGCTGGCACTGGCACGCTGACTGTCACGGCAGTGAACGGAACGGGCGGCATTACAGCAGGTACGCTCAGTGCTGGGACGGGTTATACCAGCCTGGGAACGATCGCTCCTGTTTATCCCGTGCCCGGCCCCGGAACAGGCGCCGCGATTACGGCGACCGGATCACTTGCGGGTCTCACGCTCGTCACCGGCGGCCTCGGATACACGTCCCGCCCGGGCCTCACGGTCATTGGTGGCATTTTACCGACAGGGACAGCCGCTAAAGCCGATACGACGCTTCGCGTCACGGGAGTAACCGTCACCAATGCGGGAACTGGTTATACGGCGATGCCGGCCATTAGCTTCGCCCAAGCGCCGACGCCTGCGAATTCGGCCACCGGCGCAGCGCCGACCGGTTCCGTGCAATCGCTCAACGTGGTTACGCCCGGCGCGCTCGGACTGGCAGTGGAGCCCGCGGCTCCCGTCTTCGTTGGCGCCAACGTAACACCCGTAACGGCCACGTTCGCGCTCGGTGGCAGCGGTGGTGTAAGCGACGGATCGAATAACGTTGTTGTACTCGGCCTGACCCAGATCAACACCCCTGGCCCCGTCGTCCTCGACGGAGCGACGAGTTCCGGCATCGGCCTGAATCACCGTTTCGGCCAGATCAACGTGACCCAGTCGACCCCGACGGTCAGTTCAATGGGCGGCGTGACTGTCTATGAGTCCACCACCCTGAATCTCGGGGCAATCACCACCAAAGGTGACCTCCGCGCGTACAGCTCAGCCGGGGACGTGATCGATACCGGCCCCGTCGTGGTTCGAAATGCGACGTTCGGTGCCGGCACCTCTGTGGCGCCTGGCAACATTACGATCGACGCTACGGGCACTAACATCCAAGGCGCGATCTCGCTGCTCGATGATGTTGCCTTGGTGACCAACAGTCTGCCTGGCGTCAACGCCGACGGCGGCATTGTTGGAACCTACCTGGCGAACAACGTCTCGATCTCGAACGCCAACAATATCACGTTGGCGCCAATCCAGACGACCTCGGACGGCGGACTCGTCGGAACGCTCTCGCTCGCGACTGGTGGCGACATCACGTTCTCAGGTCGCACGAATGTGGCCGGCCTTGTGACGCTGACGGGCAATAACGTCACGGCAGCTGACAACGACAACAAGATTGCAAATCTCAATCTTACCGCAGGCGGCAATGTCGACTTCCGTGGTGGTCCGACGCTGACGGTGGATGCGACGCTGACGCAGGCGCTCGTGGACAGAACTGCTTCGTTCCGCTCCAGCGCAGCGATGCGAATCGGCACATTCAACAGCAACTACACCGGCTTGGTTCGCTTCGAGTCGCGGGGCTCCAACACCGTTGCTGACACGGTTGCTGGCATCCGGGTCTTCGGTCCGGTGCACTTCCAAGCGCAAGCCGCCATCACGATCAATCGCGCGGGACACAGCTTTGGCCGCGTCTCTGCCGCGACATCTGATCGCAATGCCAACATCACGATCGTCGAGTCGGGTGGCCTTAATCTTGGCAACATCACGACGGACGGCACTGGCAGCTTCACCGCGACCAGCACGACCGGCGACATTATCCAGGATGTAAACCAAAACGGCATTCGTCTCGGTAACGGTTTGACTGGCGCCGCGACGTTCAATGCGCCGCTCGGCAATGTTCTGCTCACCGACAATAGCGTTGCCACTGGTCAGGTGGCGGGCACGGCCGCGAGCAACGTGAACACCATGGCACGAGTGAATGTGACTGCCGGCGGAAACGTCGTCATCAACAACCCACGGACCGGCCAGACCGGCGCGACCACCCTCGGTAACGTTACCGCGGGCGGATCGTTGACGGTGTCCACCCTGAATGAAGCCGGCACCTTGGGCGCTGATATCCTCCAAGCCTCGGGCACCCGGATCAACTCGTTCGGCGTGACGTCATTCCAGACCACCGGCGCGGCTGATATCAATATCGGCAACACCGGCAATCGCATGGGCGGTGTCATTGCAGTCACCGGCACCGGCAACGTGACGTTGACGGAAAGTCCCACGCTGAACATCCTGTCGGTCCAGACCGGTGGAACGGGGTCTCTCGTGGCGACGTCGGAGACCGGTAGCATCATCGACACGAGCTTTGCGTCGGCAGCCTACCCGACTCTGTGGAACGCCATCGGGAACGCGAACGCCCCGATGAACGCGACGTTCTCGACCCCGCGCGGTGATGTTAACCTCGATCTCGCGGGGAACAACTTCGGCACGGTCGGGTTCACGACCTCGGGTAACGTCTCGATCGTTGACTCGGTCGGGAATACCACCCTCGCCGCTTCGACGATCGGTGGAACCCTCAATGTGATCAATATGCAGGCCGCGGCAGCCCCGATATATGCTTATATTACTCAGACTGGCCCGCTCGCCGTTACCGGTGGCGTGACGCTGACCACCAATGGTGGCGGCATCCAACTGAGCAATACGGCGAACATGTTGGGTGGTGTTCGGTTCACGGCTGGTGACGCTGGTGTTCAGATTGCTGAGAACACGACCATGAACCTCCGTGCGGGCAGCACCTCCACGGGCCCGGTGTATCTCGTGACCAACGGTGACTTCATCACCTCGGGCGCAGGCGCCAGCAGCATCACCAACACCCTGACGATCCAAGCCCAGGGCACGATCATCCCGGGTGCGGGCTCGCTGCTCGTGACGAAGACCTTCACGGTGTTCTCACCGGCGCTGAAGGATCTCAGCTTGTTGAGCCTGTCGGGCAATCTGCTCAACCTGCAGCCGATTAACTTGGGTTCGGGGCCATACACCCCGCCCGGTATTTGATTAGTTGTTGATTAGGTAACGCCGCAAAGGGCGACCGGGAAACCGGTCGCCCTTTTTTTTGGAAATCTTCCGGGTCGCAGTTGAAGCTTTGACTGTCGCGAAGTCGCAGTGCGACATATCACAGCTACAGGATCGATCCATTCCATGCCCATCACGCGTCCTATCGAGCAGATCAGCACCTCCGAAGCCGTGATAGCACCTTCGGAAGTCACGGCTGCCGTCGAGGTCCGCTCACTGAGCAAGGCTTACCGGCGGGCCGTGTCGGTACGTGCGTGGCTATTACGGGGACTGGGAATTGATGGCAAAGGAGAGCCTCTCGACGAAGCCGATGCCGTGATCGCTTTGCGCGATGTCACGTTCAGTGTCCGGCGCGGAGAAGGATTCGGTATCATCGGCAGGAACGGTGCCGGCAAGAGCACGCTTCTGCAGATTCTGGCGGGAACTTTACGCGCGAGTGCCGGCAACTGTCGCATGCATGGCCGCGTCACCGCGCTCCTCGAACTCGGATCCGGTTTCAATCCTGACTTCACCGGCCGCGAGAACATCTATCTGGCGGGCGCGATTCTCGGTTTCTCACGCGCTGAGATGGAGTCGAAATTCGATGACATCGCGCAATTTGCCGACATCGGTGACTTCATCGAGCAACCGGTAAAAACGTATTCGACCGGGATGATGATGCGCGTTGCCTTCGCGGTCGCGATCTCGGTCGAGCCCGACATTCTCATCATCGATGAGGCGCTCAGCGTGGGCGACATTTTGTTTCAGCAGAAATGTGCCCGGCGATTACAGGAGCTGACCCACAGCGGTGTCACCCTGCTTGTCGTGACGCACGACCTGGCCTTTGTGCTCAACATGTGCCAGCGCGCGCTCTGGCTTGACCGCGGCCAGATGCGTTATCTGGGTGAGGCCGGTGCGTGTGTGCGGGAGTACGTTTCCGCGATGGCGGCGATTTCGGGCAATGCGCCGGCGCCGACCGACGAGCTTTCAAGTTTCGCGACGGTTCCAGTTCCCAGTGCGCCCGAACTACCGCTGAATGACAAACAACGGCTGGGCGATGCGGGGCTGCGGGTGGAGCGGGGGTGGCTCTTGCAGACCGATGGGAATGCCAGTTCCTCATTTCGAGTAGGGGAGTGGGCAGTTGTCGCGATTGTGCTTCTGGCGACCCGCAGCGTGCGCGCGGTCAGCGGGGGCTGTGAACTACGGAACCGTCACGGACAGGTGTTGTTCGCCACGGGACTTCGCGTGGCGCGACGGCTCGTCGGCGAGATGGCGGCGGGCGATCGTTGTTTGGTGACGATCCGGTTCAAACTCGAAGTGCAGCCCGGCCAATATACACTTGATGTGGGTTGCGGCGCCGGCTCGGCGGACGAGAACACTTGGGACCGGGTGCTCAACGTGGCGGTGGTTGAAGTCTCGAGCACACCCGATGCCGAGGTCGTGCATGGGCTGGTCCGGCTGCCCCACGAAGTTTCCGTGGCGAGACCGCTCGTGTGAAACCGCACAAATACCCGGCAGCTTTGCCGTCATGGCGGCTCGTGATCGGGATCGTTATCCTGCTCGCGTTGGTGTACGCGCGCGTCCTGCACGGCGGTTTCCTATGGGACGATGATGCCCATATAACGAAGGAGTCGCTGCGCACGCTCCACGGGTTGTGGCGTATCTGGTTCGAGCTTGGCGCAACGCAGCAGTATTATCCGCTCCTGCACACCGCATTTTGGTTCGAGCATCTGCTCTGGGGTGATGCGACCATTGGTTATCACGTCGTCAGCTTGGTGACGCATGGTGCGGCGGCTTATCTGTTCGGATTGACGATGCACCGACTTGGCATGCCGGGCGCATTTTGGGGTGGCTTGCTCTTTGCCGTTCACCCCGTGCATGTCGAATCGGTCGCCTGGATGAGCGAGCAGAAGAACACGCTGTCGACCGTGCTATACCTTGGAGCGGCACTCGCGTACGTGCGCTTCGACGTCACGCGCCGGCTGCCGGTTTATCTCCTGGCACTCGGTCTTTTCGTCCTTGCGCTGCTGACCAAGAGCGTGACGGCCACGCTCCCGGCCGCGCTGCTGGTCGTGTTTTGGTGGCAGCGTGGGCGGCTTGGATGGAAGGCAGACGTGCGACCGCTGCTGCCTTGGTTTGTACTCGGCGCAGCGGCGGGACTGTGTACCGCGTGGGTCGAGCGAACGCTGGTCGGGGCCGAGGGCGTGGCGTACCAGCTGACAATCGTGGAGCGCCTTCTTCTGGCGGGGCGCGTGGTCTGGTTTTACTTCGGGAAACTCGTGTGGCCGGCGGAGCTTGCCTTCATTTATCCACGTTGGACCCTCGTGCCCGAGCGCCTGATCCAGTGGGTTCCGCTGATTGCCGCTTGCGTTCTGGTATGGCTTTTATGGCGGCTGAGCCGGCGAACACGAGCGCCGCTTGCCGCGGTTCTGTTTTTCGGTGGCACGCTGTTTCCCGTGCTTGGTTTCCTGAACGTGTACCCGTTTCGCTATTCCTTCGTCGCGGATCATTTTCAGTACGTTGCGAGTTTCGGCATAATCGCGCTGGCGGCCGCCGGGGCCCACCGGTTTATCGCGTGTTTCAGCCCGCGCGGTGTACTTGTTCCCGCCAGCGTTGTCGCGGCGCTGGCACTCGTGGCGTGGGTGCAGGCGGGTTCCTACCGCAACGAGGAGACGCTTTGGCGTGCGACGATCGTGCGCAATCCAAACGGACCATTGCCATGGCTCAATCTCGGCGCGCACCTGGTCAACGGTGGACGATATCAGGAAGCCGTGCCCGTCCTGGAACGTGCCCGCGCGCTGAACCCCGACTCCGGGAAAGTGTACAACAATTTGGGGATCATCGAAATTGTTGCGGGCCGTTTCGAGCCAGCCGTTCTCTTGTTGGAACGCGCCGTGAAATTATCTCCTCACAGCGTCGAGTCGCACGACAACCTCGGTCATGCGTTGCGCAAGTGCGATCGGCTCGACGAATCGATTGCGCATCACCGGGAGGCCCTTCGGCTCCAACCAGGATATGCAGTCGCGGCGAACAACCTCGGTTGCGCGCTGGTCGATGCCGGACGTCCAGCCGAGGCGCTGCCCCAATTCGAAATCGCGCTCCTGACGTCGCCGAACAAGGCGGAAATCCATCACAATCTCGGCAACGCACTCCAGATGCTCGGCCGGCTGGATGAAGCGAGCGCACAGTTTCAGCAGGCATTGCGCCTGCAGCCGAACCTGCCGCAGACGCACGAACAACTGGCCGACGCGCTCGCTGCGCTCGAGCGTGGACCGGAGGCGTTTTCGCACTACGAGCGTGCGCTGGCCGCGAAACCCGGAGATGCGAATCTGCGGTCCAGGTTCGGGCTCGCGTTGGGAAAAGCCGGCCGCTTGCCGGAGGCACTCGCGCAGTTTGAAGCGGCGCTTCGCTTGGCGCCGGCCGACGCCGCGGCGGAGCTCAACCGTGGTATCACTCTCACGCAGCTGAACCGCTGGGAGGATGCGCGCACCTCGTTTGCGCGAAGTATCGAACTGCAACCTGAATCCGCGGAGGCCCACCGCAATCTGGCCATCGCGCTTGCGAACATGGGTGGCCTCCAGGACGCGGTGCGAGAGTTCGAGCGGGCGCTCGAGCTACAGCCCGACTCCGCCGAAACGCACAGTGCTCTAAGTCAGGCGCTGCAGATTCTTGGACGCAGCCGTGAAGCGGAAGAGCATCGCAACCGCGCCGACGCGTTGTCCAAGCGTGCGCCGTAGCCGGCGTTCAGATCACTTCGGCGAACGATTTTCGCAGCAACGAGAAGAACACCGCTCCGACGCCAAATACGGCGACACCGAACGCGTAGACATACGCGAGCCGCGCCCAAGGCATCGGCTGTTGCCAGAGCACGACGTTGCGGGCGAGGTCGACGATCTGCAGCAGCGGATTGAACCGCAGGAAGTCGAGCGACTCCGGTATGCGGCTGGGCGGATACATGACGGCGCTGGCAAAGAGCAACGCCGTGGCGACGAACGCTGTCACCTGGCCGACATCGCGTATGAACACGCCCAACCCGGCCAGGAACCAAGACATGCCCAGCGACAGCAGCAGCAGCGGGAGCAGGATGACTGGCAGCCACAGGACGGTCCACGTGAGCCCAGTCGTTCCGAACGCGCTGCCGATTAACACGAGCCCGAGGCTCACGCCTTGATGAAAAAGGGCCGCCCCCGTCTGGGCGACCGGCAAAACTTCGAGCGGGAAAACCACCTTTTTCACAAAATTCGGATTGCTGGTGATCAACGCGGGTGACCACGAGAGCATCTCCGTGAAGCCGTGGAAGAGCGTCAGGCCGAGAAAGAGCGCGAGCGAGAAATCGTAGCGCGTCTCACCTGGCAGCACCCCAAAGCGTTGTTCATAGATGATCCCGAACACCACGAAGTAAAGTCCGAGCATCGTGAGCGGATTGAGCAGCGACCACAGCGCGCCCAGTTTGCTGCCGCGGTGGCGGATTTCGATGCTGCGGTGCGTGAACTGGACGATGAGCTCGCGGCGGGACCAGAGCCCCAGCATCATTCGCAAAGGTTCGATCACCACTGCCGTCCAGATTGATCTCGCCGCGGTGTTCGTCACGAAGCCGTCTTAACACGCGCTTTGTCCCGCGTGCAAAGTCGAAACACGATGCCCTCCTGAAATTGGCCAACGGCGCGCTCGCGTACCGCCGGTTTTCGCGTTTTCTGCCACGAGGAACATGCGGCCTCTGTTTGCTTCGGTCCCAACGCACCGACCGGCTCCCTACCTTGCCCCTCTCGATGGCATCAGAGCGATCGCCATCATCGCGGTTCTCCTTTTCCATGTGCACCCGGCGGCGCTCAAAGGCGGGTTCACGGGTGTCGATGTTTTCTACGTCCTATCGGGTTTTTTGATCACGAGCATCATTCTGCAGGACGTGCGGGAGAACCGATTCTCGCTGGCGGAATTCTACCTGCGGAGGATCCAGCGGTTGTTGCCCAATGTCGTTCTGACCGTGTTCGTCACGCTGTTGGTATGGGCGTTTTTCATGATGCCGAGCCAGGTGGCCCAAGCGGCGCGGCACGGGGTGTGGGCCCTTTTTAATGCCTCGAATTTCTACACGTGGATCAACCTGGGCGACTACTGGAGCGATGCCGCGGAATGGGCGCCACTTACTCACACGTGGTCGCTCGGCGTTGAGGAGCAGTTCTATCTGCTCTATCCGGCGATGCTGGTCGCGCTGCACCGATTTCAGCCCCGCCGGCTGCGGCTCTGGCTGATCGTGGCGGCCGTTGGCAGTTTCGCGGCGTGCGTTCTCGTCACGCGTAGCGCTCCCGTTGCCGCGTTTTACCTGCTGCCAACCCGATTCTGGGAACTGCTCTTGGGCGCGGTACTCGCCATTCGGCCAGCGCCACCGACCGCCTACGCCAGGGAAGACGGTCTCTCGCACGTCAGCCGGAATTGGGCGTATGGCGGCTATGGCGGCCTTGCACTGGTGCTCGCGTCTTTCGTGGCAATCAACAGCGGCCGCCACTTTCCCGGTGTCGTATCGCTGGCGCCAACGGTCGGAACCGCGATGCTCCTGCTCGCCGTCACGCGGAGTGAATCATGCCTCACGCGATGGCTCGGATCTCCGTACATGGTCTTCACGGGGAAGCTTTCCTATTCGCTGTACCTGTGGCACTGGCCCGCCATCACACTGGGTAAATACCTCGCGCACCGTTACGGATTTTCCCCCTGGTCGGGTGCGTTGGTGGGCGCCGTGGCGGGCGTTGGGCTGGCGTGGGGCGCTTATGTCGGGGTCGAACAACCGCTGCGACAGCGCGGGCCGGGGCGCGGATGGCGACTGGCGATCATCGCCACGGGTTTCACCGCCGTGGTCGTGTTCGCCTGGGTTCTGTCGCGTCGATCGATCGGAGCAGGAGACGCCCGGCCGTTCGAGCAGCCGGCGTTCTATGGGAAGCTTTACGACACGGATCTGCGCACCAGCGGAAATCCCACCGCTGCGATCCGCTATGCGGATGTTTATTTTCCACCAATGGAGCCGCGCGCAGACGCGCTTTGGAAAACCGGTGGCGTGGTTCACCTTTACGGTGGCGAGCGGCCGCAGGTCGTCGTGCTGGGGAGTTCGCACTCCTTGATGTATTCGCGGCTGGTGGACGATATCTGCCGCGAAAACTCCCTTTCCGTCGCCTTCCTCGGCGCGGGCGGCCGGTCGCTGTTTTTCGACGATGAAGCAGCCGACGCGGCCAAACCCACCGAGCCGGATCCCTTCGATGCGGCGAGGCGCAAATTTATAAACCTGTGGCGGCCCGACGCGATCTTCGCGATCGATCGCTGGGATGCACGCTTCGAGGAACCACCGGGATTCGAGGGACGGCTGCGCAAATTTCTCAAAGAGATGGCGCCGATCTCCGGCCGGATCATTTTCGTGGCGCAAATTCCCGCCACCGAAGTGGGGGAGACCGAGAATCTCCGCGAGGTGGTCGGCCAGCGGATGAAATCCTCCAGTGCGGGTTTGCTTCCGCGATTGGGTGTGGATCCGGGCGAACCGTTGCGCCGGCGGGCAGTGGCGACGGCCGAGTCCTTGATGAGTGAATACCCCGGACTGCGCGTGCTCCGCGTCGATCAGTTGTTTTATCTTCGCGATGGATCTGTGCGCTATGCGGAGGGACGGCAGTTCTATTACGCGGACGACGATCATCTGTCGGATCTCGGTTCCGAGAAGGCGCGCGCATTGTTCACGAATGCAATCCGGGAAGCGCGCGCCGCGCAGAAGTCGCGCGACTGATCCGCGAGCGGGCCGCGCTCACTGCCACCAGGGAAAACCGATCGTGACGCCGAAGGGCCCAAGAAGCGCGAAAGCCCACGTCCAGCGCAGCGGTTTCCAATTCACGGCGACGGCGCCGTTCTGCTGACAGATGGAGACCGCCAGAAGAATGTTGATCGTGGAGAACGAAAACCACCGCCCATAGTCGTACGCGAGGAGCAGGAGCAGCAGTGGGCCCATGGCGCCCACCGCGATCAGGAGCATGTGAGTTCGTTGCCGGCGGGTGGCGACAATACTTAGTCCCAGATAAGACAACAAAACCGCGGCAGCGACGGGAATTCTCCAAGGTGCTTTGGCGGCGAGCTTCTCCCAGGCGAAGTTTATGTTCACGTCCAGACTGTTATAGAGGACGGCCACGCCTTCGACGCTTGGCTCCGGCAGTCCGCGGTGTTGCTGAAGAAAAGCCATGTACTCGTCGACGGGCGTACCGTCCATTCTCCCGAAAGCCGCCACGCATCCGGCCGCGATGACCGCGGCGCTCATGATCGCGAGCGCACGACCCCATAACTCCTTTCGGAATTCGGCGCGATGCCAGCCCAGGAAGACGTGCACGCCAAGCACCAGCGGCAGTTGGGCGAGCAGAAACAGTTCATGAGTGGCGACGCCCACCCACGTGAGCATGATGGCCACTGGGGTCCATCGCCAACCGGGAGCCATGGCCTGAAGCAGGAGGCCGATCTCACATAGCAGCAGCACCGGATCGAGTCGGCCCAGATCGCCGCCGGCCTGCATGAAGGTCGCCGGACACACAAACACCGTCAGGAGCCAGAGGGTGGAGGGCGAGGTGAGGGCGGCTTCGCCATGGCTCACCGAACAACGCCGGTGAAACCGCACGAGCGCGGCAGCCAGAATGACCAGAATGCCCCAGCTGAAGATCGAAACCGCCGTGACGTTTCGTGCCACCCCAAGCCAGCGAAACCCTTCTCCCACCAAGCCGCGCTTCACGAACTCCCCTTCATAGTCGAATTGATGCTGCGTCAGAATAAACGGCTTCCAGACCAGGAGGAGATGCGGCTGGTGGTATTTTAACCACGCACCGATCGTTCCGATGACGGTGAAGACGAGCGCCAACCCCACCCAAAATACCGTCGACCACGGAATCCTTTTCATCGCTGGCGGAGCCGCGCGACCCTTTCGGAATACCCGTTTTGGTAGTGCGCCTGAATCGCCGCGAGTTCGGGGCGCTTGAACTGCCGTCGCCCGTCCGCCGCCACCGTGTATCCATCGTTTGCATGCAGCACGTAGATGGGATGTCCCGCATGCATCGGCGTGAGTCCCTCGACCTGACACGTGTGGAGGGACGTCTTGCCCCGGCAGTGCCAGATGGAACCGGACACATTTCGGATTTTCAGCCGTTCGTGATAGATCGCGGCGACAAACGAGTCGCCTTCCCACAGGTTGCCCTGTCCCTGGACCTTTCGCGTGAAGGCCTCGTACTGATCAAGCAGGCAGCCGCGACGGGCGACCCACCAGCCTGCCGCGTAGTAGGCGTCGTCGGAGCGCAGATGCAGGCTCTCCCGGTTGCACGCGTGCGCGATCTCACCGACCGACTGCACATGGGCGTCGAGCAGCATGTCATAACCCTCGAGCAACGGCGGAATGTCGGGCGTGGCGTGCGTGAAGCAGGCATCGGCATCGAGCCACATCAGGATGCTCCAATCGACGCGCGAACGGCGGAGAAATTTTCCCAGCAGCGCTTTTCCCAGCCAGGGGTGGGTGATGGGCTCGTCGACCTGCACGACCTCGATTCCCGGCCACAGTCGCAATTCAGCAATCTGCTCCTCCGTCATTCCGTAATCGCACACCGCGAGGGGAAACCGGCCCATGTGGGTGGACCAGCTTCCAATCAGGATGCGCAGGTTGGAGAAATGATGGGCGTTGGTACCAGTGGCGATGAGCAGCATACGCGCGCAATTGCTCCGGGCATTCAGGTGCCGCAGAGACGTCGTGAGTTCACGTGACCTGAAGCGATCTCACAAGATAATCGCACGCCACGCACTCAGGTCCGGCCGAAAAACCCGGCGATGTGTGCGCACACATAGTCAACCTGCTCGGGCGTGACGTGCGGTCCGATCGGCAGGCTGAGGACCTCGCTCGCGAGTTTCTCGGCGAGTGGAAAATCACCGCGGCTCCAGCCGGCGCCGCGGTACGCGTTCGATACGTGCGGCGGAATTGGATAATGGATCTGCGTGCCGATTCCGTGCGTGGCGAGGTGCGCCTGCAGAGCGTCGCGCCGGCTCGTGCGGATCACGAACAAGTGCCACACGGGCCCGGCCCAATCCGGCACAAACGGCAGGACCAAGTCACCGACCCCGTGCAGCGCGCGCGCGTACTGATCCGCCAGGCGCACGCGGCGGGCATTCCACGCCGCGAGGTGCGGCAGTTTTGCGCGGAGGAAGGCCGCCTGTAACTCGCTCAGCCGCGAATTCAGACCGAGGTATTCGTTATGATAGCGAACCTTCGAGCCGTAGTTGCGCAGGTGCCGAAGCTTGTCGGCGAGCGCCCCGTCGTTGGTGGTCACGGCGCCGGCGTCGGCCAACGCGCCCAAATTCTTGCTGGGATAAAAGCTGATGCCCGCCGCGTCGCCCAGCGCACCCGCCGCGCGTCCGCGTTGGGTTGCCCCGTGGGACTGCGCCGCGTCCTCGAGCACAAACAATCCGCGTTCTTTTGCGATGCGGTTGATGGCATCCATCTCGGCCGTCTGCCCATACAGGTGAATCGGGAGAATGGCTTTTGTCCTCGGCGTGATCGCGCCGGCCAGCCGGTTTGGATCGAGATTATAGGTTCGGGGATCGGGCTCACACGGGACGGGCCGCGCGCCGGTGTGCGTGACCGCCAGCCACGTCGCGATATATCCGTGTGACGGCACCACCACCTCATCGCCGGGGCCGACGCCAAGCGCCATCAGGACGAGCTGCATCGCTTCGAGTCCGTTGGCCACTCCGACGCAATGCTTCACGCCGACGCTGTGCGCATACCCGGATTCGAATGCCTCCAATTCCCCTCCCAGCAGGACCCAGCCGGAGTCCATTACACGGTGATAAGCGGCATCAAGCTCCGCGCGGAGCTCCTCATAGGCGGGTTTGAGATCGAGAATCGGAACCTTCATCAGCGGCAGCACCTACACGAATTTCAGTTTTCGCGCCGCGAAAATCACCATTTGCAGAAGAAGCCAGCCGTGCCGCCACCGCTGGATGTTCGTCGTGCCGTAGGTGCGTTCCCGATACCGAATCGGAACGTCGGCAATTTTCAGGTTGAGGCGGGCGGCGCCGAACAGCAGGTCGAAATCGCCGAACGGATCGAAATCCCCAAAATACGCGCGGTTCGCCGCCACGCGCTCGTAGTGCCGGCGCAACATGACCTTCGTTCCGCAAAGGGTGTCCTTCACCGACTGGCCGAGCAGCCACGTGAAAATCAGGCCGAATGACTTGTTCGCGCACAGATTCAGGAACTGCATCGCTTTTTCATCCATCGGATACACGAGGCGGACGCCGTTCGCGAAATCCGCGCGGCCGCTCGCGATGACGTCGTAGAACTTTGGCAACTCCTCCGGCGGCATCGTGAGGTCCGCGTCGAGGATCATGAGAACATCACCGGTCGCGACGCTGAAGCCGGCGCGCACGGCATCGCCCTTGCCGCGGCCGGTTTGCTGGAGGGCCTTGATTTTGTGCTCCGGGTGGGCTGCGAGCACCCGCTGGATTTCGCCCCAGGTGTCGTCGCGCGAGTGGCCTTCCACAAAGATGAGTTCCGTGCCGGCGCCAAGCTCTGGGATCCGCTCGACCGCCGCCGCGATGTTGCCCGCTTCATTGCGCGCCGGAATGACGACGGACACGGTCAGCGGTTTTGCTGCCTCCTGCGGTTGACGTCGCGCGACCATGAAGACTGTCAGGCAAAACCACTGGAGCACGGGCGCCAGCCAGCGGTTGATAAAGGTCCCGAGTCCCAACGCGGGAAAGGGAACGAGAATATGGCCCTGGTGAAACACGACCTCCCAGCCGGCAAGGTCGAGCAGGTTCGTGACGTCCGATGAGGCCAGCCAGCTGTCTTGAGGTTTCGGGGCTTTCCACCCGAGCGTGCGGGCGAGCGAAAGCAAGGGGCGCCAGAGGGTGTTTTGAAAATTGATCAACACCCGGGTGTCGGCATGGGCGACGCCGTGCAGGTGTTCGAGCAACCGCTGCACATCCGCTGCGAGATTCAGCGTATCCGAAATGATAATCACATCGAACGTCTGCGGCAGGTCGATCAACTCGCCCGCAATCGCGTGAAACTCGGCCGCCGGCAGCCGCGTCCGCGCGGCCTCGATTTGGACCGGGGAGACATCGATGCCGACCTTGCGATGGCCCCGCAGCCGGCTGAGCAGGTCGCCCGAACCGCAGCCAATTTCGAGGACGCTGGCGTCGTCGGGGATCTGCAGGTTGTAATAATGGGCCAGCAAAGCCCGGTAACAGCGGGCTCCCCACATCAGCGTGGTGGGAGCCGCGTCATAAAACGCGCGCACCTGCTCCAAATGTTCCTCCGTGAGGTTTTCGCGGCGCGACGGGGCCGGCTTATCCGCCTGGGGTCGGGGATCCGGGAGCGTGGTATCGGGGCGGACGATCGTTTTCAAGGCGGGGTTCGGCAGCGGCGGCGGTCCATCACAGCGGCTTTCCGTGGGAAAAGAGTCAAGTGCCGCCGTTGCCGCCGGCCGGCGCACCTCGTTCGAGTTTTCAGAGCAAAAAGCTTTGCAATCACTCTGGAAATGCCGCGCTCTGACCCTTTAATTCACGCGTCATTCATGGTGTTGCCCGGTCTCACGCTCCAGCGCGTTCTCTTCCGCGCCGCGTTCGCGCTCTGCTGCGTTCCCTTTGCAATCGTCCGGGCCCAACCCGACGGCCTGGCGGGGACGATGCCGGAGCATGTTCTGCCGGAGCTGAACGCGATCCTGCAATCCGCGTTGCAGCAATCCCCCCAGGTGCTCCTGGCCGCCATTGAAATCGACCGCGGTGAGGCGGCGCGGATGCAGGCTGACTCCGCCCGCTGGCCGAACCTTGGATCGAACTTCAACTTCGCGAACAACCAGGAGGCGGTTTCGAGCAACACCAGCTCGCGCAGCCGGGCCAGCGGGCTTTTCTACAGCATCTACCTGGGCCAGTCGCTGTTCCACTGGGGCGCGCTCAAGAACCAGAGTGCCATCGGTCGGGTGGGCGTCCTGATTGCCGAAAAGAGTTACGCCGAAGCCTACCGAACGCTGAGCGTGGTGCTGCGGCAGACCTACCTCGATTTGATCATCCGAAAATCCCGGCTGCACTACGCGCGTTACACCTTCGAGCGCGGGAGGGCGGATTTGGCCACCTTGAAGGAGGATGCGACGCGCGTTTCCGCGGCGTTTATTGCGGGACGGGAACTCGATCTTCGTGAAGGCAAGCTCGAGCTTGATCGCAACGAAGCGGAATTTGCCGCCGGGTTGCGGCGTTTCGCGCGTCTGGCGGGACTGAGCGGCTTGGCGGAGACGGCCATTGCGGACGAACTGCCGCGACCCACCTACGTTCCGGCGGTGGCCAGCTCGATTGCGGCGGCCGTGCTGCGCGATCGCGGTGCCGGCTCATATGAACCGCAGATCCTCGCGCTGCGCGTGCGGGAGGCGGAGCTTCGGTATAAAATCGAAAGCGTGCGGCTGCTGCCAAAGTTCAATGCGGGTGCCGGATACAGCCTGGACAACTCGAGCACGGTGGCGACCAACCGCGTTGAACAGCAGGCCATTCAGCGCCAGAACGTGAACATCGCCGCGCAGTGGAATTTCTTCGACGGATTTGCGACGCGCGCCGCCAAGATCGAGGCGCAGTCGGTCAAGCGGCTTTACGAGCGCCGACTCTCCACCGCAGTCGAAGCCCTGCTCGATCAGGTGCAGGTGCTCGAACGCAGCCTGAAGCTCGACGCCGAGCATCTCGAAATCAGTGATGCCCGCTATAACATCGCCGTTGAAGGCAAGAAGCGGATCATCGAGGAATCGGCCCTGGGCCAGATTGCGAAGGCCGATATCGAGCGTGCCGACGGCAATATCCTGATGGCGCAAGCCAATGTGTTCACGGCGCGGGCGAAGTTTTTTGGCGACTGGAGCGAATTGGTCTCGGTTGCCGGCGTCGATCCTGTGTTGCAAAATCTTCCCAGCCGCTATGTCCGCGAAAAACGGTAGTTCCTGGTCTGCCTTGAAACTGCTGCTCGTCGTGGCGCTGCTCGCCGCGGCGGGTTATATCGCGTTCCTCAACTATGGCGCCACCGCGATCGTCGAACCGGTGCGGCTGGGCAAGGCGGTGGACGCCGTCACCGGCAGCGTTTACGTCAACGCCGATGGCGGGATCCGCCCGCTCAAGAGTGAAGCGGCGGGGCGGGTGATTAAATGCGACGCGCTCGCCGAAGATCGGACGTTCAAGAAGGATGACGTGCTGGTCGAGCTCGACGATTCCGACCTGAAGCGCCTGATCGCAAACGCCCAGCGCGACTACGATGCTGCGACGGAGAGGGCGAAGTTCGCGAGAGAGCATGACCCCAGCCGCATGGTGGCCAAGGAAGTGCTCGACAATGCAGAGCGCCTGTTCAAGCGAAACGAAATCGCGGAGAAAGATCTCCAGGCGGCGCAGCGCGCCTTGGCGGGCATCGATACTTCGCTCGAGGTGGCCAATCTGGACGCGAAAAAAGCCAAGGCCGACTTCGAGGCCACGATGGAGCAGTCCCAGCGCCTCCAGCAGAAGATGAAGATTTTGGCGCCGTTCGACGGCTCGGTTCAGACCCCCCTGACCTTTGAAGGGGCGATCATCGGAGCAGGAGACACCGTGGCGATGATTCTTTCCAACGCGCGGGTGGTCACCGCCAAGGTCAGCGAAGACAGCATTGCGAAAGTGAAACGGGAGCAGCCGGCCAAGGTCACCCTGCTGGCGTATCCAGGCGAACAATTCGACGCCAAGGTGATCCGCATCGGCGAGACCGCCGACGACAGCCAGCGGTTCAACGTGTTTCTCGAGGTGAAGACCGACGCGGTGCGCCTGAAGCACGGCAGCACGGGTGAAGCGCGCATTACGGTGGGTGAACGCGAGAATCAGCCGCTGCTGCCGCGGCGCGCCG
>JBBRCR010000057.1:0-24655 GCA_038204695.1 Opitutales bacterium
CAATTCCTGCCAAGCACGTCGGCATTTGCCGGAGCGGCGGCTTTCCAGCCGCCGAAGTACGTTCGGTCGACCGGTCTCGGGCGACTGGAAAGTCGCCCTTCCCGTCAACCGCGCCCTTGGCGTGACGCCATACGCGGTAGCTATTTTGTGGGGCAAGCGCAGGGCTAGCGAGACAGCGTCCAGACTTTAACCGCCGATATCGCAGATGAACGCAGATAACCGCAAAACCGCTTTCATCATCTGCGCCATCTGCGTTATCTGCGTTATCTGCGTTATCTGCGGATGCATGGGCCTGCAAAAACTTGACCTGTTCACAACGACTTTCCGCCAGGGGAATGCCGTTGCGCCTGAATTCAGCAATATCGGCCAGCACTTCCGCGGCCGTGTACTGCGTGCGCACGCGGTTGAGAAATCCGAGGCCCCATTTCGGAGGCAGCGCGCCGCCTCCGCCGAACAGATTCAGCCGCTGCCCGCTTTCAACCCACGCTTGCGCGTCAGCGTCCGTACACCACAAACCACTTGTCGTCGTAAAGCTTGTGTTCGGCCACCGGCTTCAATCCCGCCGCGGCCATCCACGCCTTCGTCTCGTCCTTCGTCACCTGCAATTTCGGATCGTTGCGATGCGGGCCGAGCTCCGGATAAAAATCAATCACGGCGATTCGCCCCGTGCGCTTGAGATATCCCTGGAGGTTTTTCAGATATTCGGCGCGATTTTCGATGTGGTGCAGCACGTCGTAGATGAACGCGAGGTCGACATCGTGAGCGGGCAGTCCGGGGTCAGTGAACTTGCCCAGCACCGGGACGACATTGTTGGCTTTCTCCTCCTTCGCTTTGGCCGCGATGTGATCGACCAGCCCCTGGTCGATATCGACGGCATAGACCTTTCCCGACGGCACCACTTTCGCGAACGGCAAGGTAAACGCCCCGGCGCCGGCTCCGATGTCGGCGACGACGCTGCCCGGTTCGAGTTTCAAGGAGGTCAAAACGTCATCGACCTTCAACTTCGCGGTGCGGGCGGTGGCATCGAGTGTCTTCAGCCATTGCTCGGTCGTGCGCGCGCCCAATTGCGCATGGGCGGGCGGAGCGAGGAAGGCGGCGGTCACGAGCAGCAAGGGAACGAGGCAGCGGATGGGGCGGCCGGAAGCGAGGTGGGAGGGGTGCATGAAAGCGGGTGGTTTCGCGCCGGAGCAGCGGCAGGTCAGCGGCGGTCGGCCGGAGGCGGAGCGGCGGTCACCGTAATGGGCCTCCGGCCAAAAAACAAGTAGACCACCAGGCCCAGCAGCGGCGGGGCCAGGCCAAGCAGCGCAAGCCGGCCGGCGTAGTCAATTGCCGAATACAGCATGTAGATGCACATCGCGCAGAACACCGCCGGCAGCAGCGGATACAGCGGAACGGAAAACGCGCGCGCCAGGTTCCGGTCCTTCCCGCGCAGGACGAAGAGCGACCCGCCGGTGAACAGGAAGAAAAGCCAGAAGACCGGCGCGGTGGATTTCAGCAGCGTATCGAATCCGCCGTGACCCTCCCAGGCGAGGGTGCCAAATCCCGCTGCCTTCACCGCCGCCGCCACGAGGTGGCGTCCCGTCTCGTGGCCGACCAGCCACACCAGCCCGACACTCATGAGCATCTGCAGCGCAATCGCCACCGCCGGCGTGCCGCGCCGCGAATCCCACCGGGCGATCGCGGCAAAAGAGGGGAAATCCGCGCCCGCCGCGGCATAAATGCGCGCGCCCGTCAGGACGAGCCCGTTGAGTGCGCCGAGCGCCGAAATCATTACGAGGGCCGACATCATGCTGGCGCCGGTTGCGCCGAGCGGGCCTTGCAGCACATCGGCGGCGATGGCGCGGGAGGTGCGCGCGCCGACGAAGCCGAGCCCGTTCAGATAGGCGGCGTTCACGAGCAGGTAAATCACGGCGACCCCGGCGGTCCCCACGAGCAGGGCGCGCGGAATGTTGCGCCGCGGATCCTTCATCTCGGCCACGATGAACGCCGCATCGTTCCAACCGCCATAGGTGTAGAGCACCAGGATGAGCGCGAGGCCGAGTCCGGCGCCGGCCACGGGCGTCGTCGTGACCGCGTGAGGCTGGGGCCAGAAAAAGCCGGCCACGACAATGGCGGCAAGCCCAAGCGCCTTCACGGCCGTAAGCACGTTTTGCGTGCGCGCGCCGGATTTCACTCCCGCGATGTTGGCGGCGGACACGGCCACGATCGCCGCGACGGCAAACCAGAGCGAGTGGCGGGCCTCCATTCCGAGCAGGCGCACGGCGTAGTCGGCGAAAACGAAGGCCATCAGTCCGATGCTGCCGCTCATGATGACGGTCAGTTGGGACCAGCTGAAGAGGAACCCCGCCCAATCACCGTACGCCCGCCGCAGAAAATAGTAGTCGCCTCCGGTTCGTGGATACGTCGCGGCCAGTTCCGCGTAGCAGAGCGCGCCGACGACCGAAAGCACGCCGCCGAGCGTCCAGACCATCATGGCCTGGGCCGGGCTCGCCACGCAGGAGAGGATGAACGGCGCCGTTTCATAAATCCCGGCGCCGATGACGATGCCGATGATGATGGAAACTGAATCCGCCAGACCGAGTTGGTTTCTGGCGGGCGAAACGGCGTTCTCCGTGGAGGGCATGGCTGGAAATGCGTCGCGCTAAACGACGCGCGTGGAGTCCATGGGCGGCAGTCGCTTGCGTCAACGCATCTGCAATCGAATCCTCCGGGTTGCACTTGCCGCCGCGCGGTCGCATGGTCCCGGGTTCGGGGTCATTGGTGGCGCCGTTCTTCATGTCATCACAACCTCTGCCACGGCTCAGTGTCCGCGTATTTTCGGCGTTTCGGCGCTTGCTCACGCGGCTGCGCACGTGGGTGCAGGCCAGGCCGCGGCTGGCGTCGTGGTTCTATTCGCCGGTGGAGTATTCAGCGGAGGCATACTACCGCGCCCACAACGGCCGGATGTTTGCCGGTTTTCACGAACAGGAGCGGATGCTCGCCGATCAGCGTCGGATGGCGTTTTACCGGGCGGCGGTGGCGCGGCACATCCAACCGGGCGACCGCGTGATCGATCTGGGTACGGGTACGGGCATTCTCGCGGCGCTGGCGGCGCGCCGAGGGGCCGCCCACGTGTATGCCATCGATCATTCCGAAATTCTGACGCACGCGCGCACGCTGGCGGTGGCGAACCAGATCGAGAACGTCGAATTCGTCGCCACGCACAGCACCGATTTCAAAGTGGAAGAGCCGGTCGATGTCATCCTGCACGAGCAGATGGGTGACTGCCTTTTCGATGAGGCCATGGTGGCGAACGTCACGGATCTCCGCGATCGGCTGCTCAAACCGGGCGGGCTGATCCTGCCGAGCCGGTTCGAGTTTTACTGCGAACCGATCAAGGTGAAGGACGCGCGGCTGGTGCCGTTCATCTGGGAGTTGAATTTATTTGGTTACGACTATTCCTGCCTCGAGCGGGAGCGTCCGCAGGAGCCGGGTTATTATCATCTCGCGAGCAGCGATCTGAATCTCGTGGAGCACTTTCTGGGTGAGCCTGAGCCGGTGCTGACCGTTGATTTGCACACGCTGAACGAGGCCGAGATGCCGCATGAGGTTACTTTCACCCGCCGGGTGGTCAACGCGGGGCGGCTCGATGGTTATGCGGTCTACTTTCGGGCGCGGGTGGACGACGACTTGTCGCTGGGTTCGGGACCGCTGGATCGGGAGCGCGCGCCGCATTGGGGATTTCGGATTCTCCGCACCGAGCGGGATGATTTCGAAGTCGGTGACGAGATCGAAGTGCGGCTGCGGGTTGAGCGCTGGCCGGATTTGGATTCCTGGCGTTGGAGTCACGTGAAGCGCTCGGCCGCCGAATCGTCGCTGCCAGCTTAGTGGTCTGGGTCGAAAGTTCGGTGACGTATTATTGTGAAGGTTACGCCGCCACTGCTGTGGCGGTGGATTCTCGTTTTGCTAATCGTGCTCCATCCACTCGCTGGCGCTCGCAGCCACGGGGGCACGCAAGCAAACAACACTTTCGGGGATTGGGTGCGCACACTCCCAACCGCGTATCTGCTCAATGGTGACACGCGTCCGGTCGTTGCGCCGCCCACCGGGCTGCGCCGGGAGCAGCCTGGCCTGACAATTGCGGCGACCCTGGGCAATAATACCGGGAAGCGAGCGCGAAGGTCGCGCTGCGTTTGCCGCCGGGCCACGACGATGTACTCAACCCTGATGCTCCCCCAGTGCGAAACCGAGTCGGGAATCTCGGCTGCATCACGTGAGCGGCGTCACGGAAACCGGAAAGTGGAGGAAAGGATGAACTGGCGCGGCGTCGGCACCATCCACTGGCGCGGCCTGCCGTCGGAATAAACCTGGCGGACGATCAACGCATCACGATCGAGAACGTTCCGGACATTCAGCTGGAGCAGGCAGTTGATTCGCCCATTAAAAAGCTTCAGGGCATAACCAGCAAATGCGTCCGCCTCGATGTCCGCATGCCCGCGATACGGCTGGTGGATATCGGAGACGACGATGGAGTCACCAACCCCCGGAAATGGACATTGATTCTTGATGGTGGTCGTACCATAGCCCGTCACGTTCGGGCTGGACCAAATGTACCCGCCTCCGACGAACGCGCTTTTCAGCAGGCCCTGGCGGAAGGTGTACCGGCTGGTGGCGCGAACGCGCCATTCGCGTGCACTCTCCACCGGCGTGCCATCGCTGCTCTGCATCAGGTTCAGCTGGTTAACCAGTTCCTGAAACCGCGTCCGCACGGTCTGGCTCGGGTTATCGAGCCGCGGAGCCGAGGCATACTGCCCCCAAACCGCCGAGCGTTCCTGGACGAACCCGATCCAAGGCAGGCCGATGTCGGACTCCTCCGCTTTTCCCTTGGCGCAGCTCACCGTCAATCGCCATTGGGGCGTGGGATTTCCCACCAGCTCGACTTCAACTCCGGTCGCTTTCTTCTGCGACATCACCCGGAATCCAGCGTCGGAATTTGTATTCTGAAAGGTGGGGTGGCGTGGCGCGCCCGCCGCCAGCACGTCCTGTTCGATATCATATACCGCACCGAACACCGCCGCGTGGAACGCACTCTGCCTCGGACCGGAGGTCGTCTCGTACACGTTGGCGCGGAGCACGAGCCGGTCGCCGAGCGGCATGAGCGTGAAGCCGTAATCGGTGCCTTCACCGTGCGCGGCGGGCACGAGTTCACCATAGGGAGTCTGCGCCTGCACTCCCGGCGAAAAGGTGGCCGACTTACTATAGTGCAGCGACAGCCATTTCGTCGGATGCACCACCACGCCCAGGCTGCGCGTTCCGCCGGACTCATCCGAGGCGTAATCAGGCTGCGCCGCTTTGACGATTTCGTCCGCGTCCGGCTGGCGCACCAGGCTGCGATTCCACGCGAGCGCATAATCATAATTGAGGGCGCGGTCCCGATCGTGCCGCCAGCCGAGCGTCGTGACGATGCGATCCTTCCACCAATAACTCTGCGCCGTCATGAGCGAACTGGTCACGAGATCGCCGGTGGTTGACGTGCTGTTCGCGCCGCTGGGGTGATAGATGGAACCAACGGTCGTGCCGTCCGGCAGCGTCGCATTGCGCATCGGATCGAACGGCAGATTCACCCAGTAGATTCCCTGGGTTTTCGGGTCGCGCGGGTCGTCGACGTACGCCCGCAAGCTCATCGCCCCAAGATCGCGATTGCTGAAGGTGCCGGCGCGTATTCCCGCGGCCGCCGCGGCAGCACTCGGGGTGATCACGCGCAGATCCAACGCTTGGGTGGGCCGAATCTCGTCCTCGCGGCTCAGGACACCCATCAAGCGGTGGCGGCCGAGCCAGCGATTGCGCTTCTCGAGATCGAAGACGGTCGAGGCGCTGAGGCGCATGTCCTCGCGCCGGGCATACTGTCGGCTACCGCGATAGCGACCGGTATGCTGGAAATAATACCGACCCACATTCGGGTTCGGCGTAATCCCGTCCGGCATGTACATGTTGGCATCGGCGCTCAGGAGCGCGACGCCGTTGGCCGGGCTGGCAATCAGTTGATCCTTGATCTCCTGGTTGTAAGCCGCCTGGAGAAAAATCCGATCGAAGAGCGTCTGTTCGAGGATGGCCCGCGCCGTCCATGAATCGATCACGTTGTGCGTGCCGTTGCCCCCGTAGTTCACATTCCATGGAAAGACGCTGGGGTCCGCCAGCGTGCCGACGACGTTGTCCGGCGCCGGGGCCGAGTCGTTGGGCCCGCGGGTCAACACCGTGCCGGCCCACTGGGACGGTTGACCGGCGAAGTCAGAGGCGGTCTGGCCCGTCGGCAGGACGTATCCGGCATTGCTGTACCGGGCGAACACGTTCTGCAATCCCGCGGCGACAATCCGGTTGGTCGTCAGCGTCGCCGCCGAGGTGGTAGAGAGGCCGCGATTATCGAACAGCGGCTTGCCCGCCGCGAGCCACGGAGTGACCGAATCACGCACCACCACCGGCCGGTTCGGATAAGCGTCGAGCCTCGCCTTCTCATAGGAGAGCCGGAGTTCGGTCGATTTGAACGGGCGGAAAGTGAGGGCACCGAACAGCCGTTCATCCCGCTTGGAGCTTGGCAGGGGAAAGACATTCGCGTCGTCCTTGAGCAGCACCAGCCGCGCGCCCAGACGATCCCGCCAGATCGGCGCATTCAGGTCGATCATCGTCCGCAGGGATTTCTCGTCATCGACCCGGAAGCTCACGCTCGCGGACCGCCGTTCGAGGCGGGCGCGCTTCAGCGTGGTGTCGGCCAGACCGGAGGCGCTGCCCAGTCCGAACAGAATGGCGTTGGGTCCGCTCGCGAGCGTGAAGCGTTCCGTGTTGTACGCATCAGTTCGGACATTCGTCCCAAAAAGATCCTGCGTGAGTGTGCTCTGCTCGAGGCCGCGCGTGCGATGACGCTGCGACTCGTTGAAAATACTATTCTCGAAGCCGCCGCCTCCCGCCGTCGTCGAGGAAAAATCCTCGAGCGTATCGACATTCAGCGAATATCGGAACGCGTCCTCCAGCGATGTCGCCGCGATATCATCGAGAAATTCCGGCGTCATCACGGACACCTGCGAGGCGACGTCGCGCAAAGCCGTATCGAGTCGCGTGCCTCCCAGTGTATTGCGCGCGAGGTAGCCGACATCCTTGTTCGAATTGACCACGAACGGGCTGAGTTCGATGGCGGCTTCCCCGTCCACCGACGTAATCCGGGTGGGCGCCGCCGCGTCATCGTCGCGGCGGCGAACGACGTTTTTTTCAATGGCCGTTGCGCGCCCGATGGCGACGGAGCCGTTAGGTTCATCGTACGTCGCCGTCAGCGGCGTGCCGATGAGAAGCTGCTCGAGCGCGACACGCACGGGGTAGTCACCTTTCACGGCGTTGGTCGAAATGCCAGCCAGGTCCGCGTTCGAGTAGAGGACTTGGCGCCCGGATTGCGCGGAGAACTGCTTCAGGGCCGCCGCCGCGCTGCCGGCGGGAATATCAAACGGTTTCTTCGGTCCTCCGTCGGAGGTCGGTGCCGCGTATGACAACGGCAGTATCCATAGGCAAATCACGGCGATCGACTGCCGCAACAGGCTCGAGCGAAGGGTGGAGGTCATAGGGCTGGAAGACGCGCCTGGCGAGCACGCGCGCTTACAATCAAGACGAGTCGCCGATGCGAATTCGCTAAACCGGATTCGGCTTTTCTCCTGCGAATCCCGTTCGCCTCACCGCGCGGGGTCGGAAATCGCCGCACGCCGCAGAATGGTCCGATCGCCTGTGCGCGTTGCGACGACGTCGAAACGCGCTTCGAGCAGACCCACGAACGACTCGCGATTATCCGCCCGGAAAGAGCCGCCGAAAGGTCGCGCCGCCAGTTCGGGATCGGCGATGACCAATTGATGATGATTGAAACGGTTGAACTCGGCGACGACCTCGGCCAGGGGCGTCGTGTCGAATTCCAAGAGCCTCGAGCGCCAGGAAAGCGCACCTTCCATCTCATCCGGCCCCACTGATTCAACTTTGACCGTGCCCGCCCACACCTCGGATGTGGGGATGGTGGCCCGCTCCCCCGCGTGGAGCATCGATTGCCCGTCAAGAACGACCTCACCCGCCGCAGGTGGCGGTGCCGCAGTGTTTGCCGGCGTTTCCGGCTTCACCTCGACTCGCGCAGGAGGCGAAAGTGCGACCGTTCCCTCGGTGACCAGGACCGCGACCGACTGCGGATCAAGCCTCACGTTGAATGCGGTGCCGATGGCGGTGACCGACACCGAAAGGGTCCTGACGACGAAGGGCCGCTTCCTCGGCTTTCGAAAGACCCAATTCGCACCGGCCAAACCATTCCGCGGCTTGCTGAGCCGTGGAGCGCGGAGACTTCGGGCCGGAACCTTGTTCGCCGCTTGAGTGGCGTCGCGTCTTCATTTGGGCGATGCCGTCAGCAGGCCGCGGGCCCGGAAATATTCACGGCAACGAAGCACGCCAATCGTGAGTTGCGCGCTGATGGTATTGCGCGAAATTCCGAGTCGGAGGCTGATTTCCTCGTATGACATGCCATGAATTTTCTTGAGCATCAGAATCTCGCGGCAGCGCCTGGATGGCTTCCTCGAGCAAGGCGAGTTCTTGATGGCGATTGAGTGTTTCGGCTGCACCGGCCTCTTCTTCCAAGACGGACAACTCGTCCATGTTCGCTATATCATCGATCGCGATGATCTGACGGCGCCGAAAAAAATCCAGCGCCAGATTGCGCGCCGTCACCAGAAGCAGGGCCTTGGTCGAGCGGATCTCTCCCGCCTCTCGAGCCCGCATGATTCGTATATACGTGTCCTGAAGCAGGTCCTCCGTATCCGTCAGATGGGGAAACCGCGCGCGCAGGTAGGCACGCAACGCCGGCTCATGCGGCTGGATCTCACTGGCAAACCACGACGCGCTTTGCGATACAGGCGTTTCTGCTGTCGGTGCGAGGTTCACGGAAGAACGAATTTCGGGGCCGGGTAATCCGTTTCGGGACCAAGGTAGAAGCTAGATCAATTCAGCGCCCGGGTCTTTGGCTGCTGCGGAAACAGATCACACCGCCATGGAAGACAGGGAAGACGCGGAAGACGGGGAAGAACGCATGCGATATGCACACCGCAAGAGAAGAGACGCAGACATCGTTTGCTGCTAGTCGGCCGGATGGCCGCATTTGAGCAGGACGGGCCGTTCGCAGGGCGCGGTCCGGAACGTCGCGTCGGCGGCGGACTGTTCCGCGACCATGTGCCAGAGTTTTGGGTCCACGACTTCACCCGGTGACTCGTCAGCCGTGCGCGACCCAAGGTTGCGCGGGCTGTCGATCAGGTTTGCCAGCAGATAATCCGAGCAGCGTTCGATGAGGAACAGGGATTTTCCCGCGAACGCGGAGGCGTTTCCGCCATAGCCGAAAACGCGGATGTGGGCGCTATCCCGCAGCGTGAGCACCGGTTCGTTGCCCTCGCTTTTCAAGCCGAAGATCGTCACGTGCCGGGCTCGCCGGATCTCCATTTCGGATGCGCCCCGGCCATATTCCGGATTGCATTGATAGAGGCGCAACGGTTCGGACGTTCCCTCGATGAGCAGCAAGCGGAACTCGGGGGACTGGAAGCGTTGCGCGGCGATGTTGAAATTGTACCACCGCCCGCCGCCATGACCGCGCACGACAACCGCCGGATGCCGGGCCAGCGGCGGTGCCGTCGCCTTCTCCCGCCAGCCATACGGAAAACGCATCTCGACTTCGCGCAGGATGGAGAGCCGCCCACAACGCCACTCGAGCGGATAAATCAGCGGCGTGTCGGTGGCTGCCTCAATCTGGATGAACGCGATAATACAGTGGGCGTCTGGATCGTCCGGCGTCTGCACCATCGGCAACGGAGCGCTGATTTTTGCGAAGGCGGAGCCCGGCGTTCTCAGCGCCTGCACGCGCGAAAAACTGCGCCCCACACCGATCAGACGCGACTGAGGACGAAGGACGAGCGGCCGCGAAATCGCGAACTGTCCGCGCGGCAGGAAAACGGTGTCGTTTTCATCGAGCGCCTTCTGGAGGGCGTCGGTGTCGTCGGCGACACCGTCTCCGCGGGCCCGATACGGCGGAGCCGTGACAATCGCCGCGCCGGCATCCTGAAAATTTGGAAACTGCGCGCCCCACAAGTGCCGCGATTGCAGATCGGTGGGCGGTTCCTGCCCCGGCGCGAGGTCCATCAGCAGGCGATCCGCCAACCGAGTTCCGTCCACGTAAATCGGCATGGTGAGGGGAAACTTCTCCGGACTCTTCGCCGAGGGCAGCGGGACGGTGTCGATTCCCAAGGCAAGGCTGCGAACGTGCAGCCATCCCGCGGAGTTGCCGCGCACCGCGGGGAGGGCGGGGGGGCGGAGAATCGACTGCGCACCGCGCACGTAGACGTTGTCCATGACGAGCGACGCGCCGGCTTCGACGGCGACATTGGCGCCGGCTTTTTCGAAAACAATTTCGCTATCGACGAGGCACACCTGGCTGTTGCCCGCGGCACGGGACTCGGGACACGTGATCACCGGCCCCTGGGTTCGCGTGATTATCCTAAGTCCGACCGCCGAAAGTGCCTGACGCCCCTGATAGACGAGCGCGGTCTCGGTTTGGTTGAGCAGGGTGACGCCCGTGAGCGTCGGCGCCGGCTGCGTCTCACGATAATCGATACCGATCCGCCCGCCGATGACGGTGATCCCGGCGTGACTGCCCCCGGACCCGGCACCGCCGGCGAGTCCGCAATAGCCGTGTGTGACGTCGAACGTGCAATCTTGAACCGTGGAACCCTGGGCGGCGCGGTGGTAGATGGCGACCGCGCCCGGATTACCCGGCCCAATCTCTATATC
Source organism: Opitutales bacterium (assembly GCA_038204695.1). Lineage (GTDB taxonomy): Bacteria > Verrucomicrobiota > Verrucomicrobiia > Opitutales > Opitutaceae > ER46. Next base: position 10,822 of record JBBRCR010000057.1, read on the forward strand.
GATGCCGCAAAACACCTGGTTCATATTGATGTTTGGCTGCGAATCGTCGAAGAGGCCCTCCTTCACCGCTCTCGCCCAGTAATGAACTACGTTCTTCGGTTGGCTGGGGTCCGCGAACCCGGCCGACTGGGGCGCGAGCAGAATCCTGGGGCGGGATTTCCCGGTGTGCTCGCCGACCAGCACGCACGGCCAGTCGCGGCCTTTGCGGCCGGGTGCAGGCTGCTGCGTGACCGGATCATGCCGGGTCTGAATGCATTCCAGGGTATTGCTCACGCGATAGACCCCAGAGGGGAAAAAGACCGCCAACTGGTGCTCGCGGGCAAAGTTGATCGCTTCCTGTAAACGCGATGTGCAGTCGGCGACACCGCCGCCGTCGGCGGAAAACGGAGCCGCCGTGACATCGAGCCAGCCCAAGCGGGCCAGGCGTTGATTGCCAAGTTGGGCCATCTCCGCCGACCACGGCAGCTTCGGGCTGTCGCCCATCAAACCGAGGATCTGCTCGGAGGCGCGCAGCGTGGAAGGTCCCATCAAGAGCAGCGCCAGCGTGAAAACGCGGAGCCCCGCGTGAGGCGAGGACGAATGGCCGGGTGAGGCATGTCTGTTCATTGCGGAACGGATTCCATCAGCGTCGCGTTTCATTCGAATCGTACGGTCGCATTGTTGATCCGGCATCGGCTGAGCCCCAACGCGTGCAGGTCCTCCAGATTCTGAATACGCTTTCCCGCCACCACGAGATGACGCAGGCGCACCTGGATCCTGTTGCGCCCGTCGGCATCGCTGCCGGTGACAACCAGGCCGCCCCATGGCTCGACGCCGGGGTAGACGGCATCGACCTCCATGTTTTCCACGTTGAGCTCGAGAAAATTCGAGTACGGCTGGACCTGATCAAAACTGCATACATCGATGAAGCCGCGCTTCGAGTTTTCGATCCGGACATTCCGCAACTGAATCCCGTCGTAGCGGACTTTGCTGTCGCGGCAGAAGAACGAGACGGTGCCGTTGACGATATCGCAGTCCTCGAGCGTGACGCCATGGACGTCGCGGTAAACCTCGGTTCCGATTTTGAACCCGGCCGACAGCGTGTAGATGACACAGTTGCGCACGACAATATTGCGCATCTCGACGGGCGGGCCGGCATTGAAGCCATCCCACTCGAAGGCCTTCAGGCAGATGTTGTCTTCGTGGCTTTGCGTGAGGCAGCCTTCGATCAGGACGTCCCGACAATTGTTGATCACGAAGGCGGAGCGCATGCCCTTGCCATCCGGACCGGCGGGAAGGCCCACCGTCTTGACATTGCGAATGGTGGAATTGCGCGCGTTGAAGAGGCAGAAAAAGAATCCGGTGTCTTTCTTGTTGTAGAGGGAGTTTCGGAGGATGAGTCCCTCGAGCAGGAAGTTGTCCACGTCACCGACGTTCATGTGCACCGATTTGGATTCGATGACACCCCGCCCGCGCAGGGTGACATTTTTTCGACCGACAATCCGCAGCGGAACTTTGGCATCGCGCGTCAAATACGCTCCCGGCGCGAGGTAAAGGGTGATGTTGTCCCGATCGACCTCGATCGTCGCATCCAGCCTGTATTTGCCCGAACGGAAGTAGACGGTGCCGCCGGGAGCGCACGCCGCAATGGCGTCGCGGATGGCGTCGGCCGAGAAACCGTTCACGGCCGTAACGCCGGGGCCACCGGGCTTGGGCACATTGGATTCGGGCGCTTCGGCGTAGATGAGGAGCAGGTGTTTCTTCTTACCCCATTGCTGCCAAGTCGGCGGTGAATTCACCGCCACGATGAGCTGGCGGGGGCGGTCGATCGTGAACGTCATCCTGGGTCCGGTGATCGTGCAGGGGATCGCGTAGCTCAAAGGGCTCAGCCGCGTGGTGGCCGGGTCGATCGGCTCGTGGCAGGTGACCTCGATCTGTGCGGTGCCGGTGAACGCAAAATGGGCATAGTGTTCGTCGCCCTCATTGGCGCCATTGTCCATATAGTGAACGTAAACTTCCTGGCCATTTACCCGAACGCTGTACCGCTGGCTTGCCGCGCTGATGTGCGGACCACCGTATGAAATCACTTCGCCGGCAACGGCCGCCGGAGAAACAGCGATGGCGGCGCCGGCGCAAAGGAATGGGAGTAGCGTTAGGAATCGGTTGCGTGTCATCATGGGGCAGACTGGGAAAGAAAGCTTCGGCGGCGATGTGAGGGCATGCCCATGCGGCGTTCGCATTACTGCGGAGGCGTCGCGAACTCAATCAGCAGCACCGGCCCCGGCCAGTTGATTTCCAGCGCGTGTCCCGCATACGTTGAAACGATGGTGATTTGGTTCGTGCCTGATTTGAGCAGAGCAAGCGGAATCTCGAGTGCCGAGTAGGCGTAATCATGAAACCGCCCGAAGTGACTCGCGAGTCGTTCGCCGTTCAAGCGCAACTCGTGGACGCTGTCGTCGTCCGTGCTGCCGCTCCACGTTGAGAGTACAAGGCGACTGGATTTGGCGCGGGCGAGATCGCCATCCACCTCGATGGTGCATTGCTTCTCCCGGCCCGTGCGCACGCTGAATCCCTCCGGCACATCGGCCGACTTGAACATCCGTACGCTCCGTCCCGTGCGATGCGGGCCGGTAAGCACCACCGGCGGCGTCAGGCAGGTGATGCCTTGTGTATCCGTGATTCGCGCACGGACGCGCACCGGTTGGGTCTGGTCAGGGAGCCAGCGTGCATCCCACGTCACCTGCCAGGGCGCGGCGGTTGCGGTGCCGAGGTGGTGCTGCAGCACGCCGTGGTGCGTGGAATACTGCCATTCGCGCCAGATACCATCGCCGTCCCAGTCGAAGTCGTCGTATTCGCCGATGAATTCCACGCGGGCAACCGGTCCGTTCGGGCTGCTCGCGCGGGCCGCGGGCGCAAGCGAATCCCCGAAGGTCGTGCCCGGGTGTGGAGCGAGAACTTCGCCCGTCGGATGGGGACGCGCCGCGTCATAAAAGACGCGCACGGTAAAATCATAGATCCAGTAGAATCCCCAATTGCCCTTCAGCTGCGGGCCGGCGGCAAACTGGACGGTGTTTTCACCGTCCCGCAGTTGCGCGAGCGGGACCGGCACCGAATTATTCCCGTGTAGCATGCGGTAGTAACGTTGCGGCACTTCGGGGGTGCCGGCTGGCTGAGGCAGATCCGACCAGCCATGATTGTTGATCTGAAACTGCTGCCCCGTCGTGCCATTGTGGCCACCCCAATATTCAACGCTGAGTTCGGCGCCAGACTCAATCGGAGCAGAGTCAGCATTCGCGCGGAGGTGATATTGCGGTTGGTAATCATGCTGGCCTCAAGCCCGACCCGAGGAGTACTGCGACGATTCACAGGTGAAGGAACGACTGGGTGGTCCGAGCCGGTCGCTTGTATCGGAAAGATTCACGCCGCGGACCTTAGCTAAAGGTAAGCCGAGGGTCTTTAGCTGGCGTGGAAAGTCGCTTTGCGGTGGCGGAATTGCGCGCTTCGTTTTACTGCAACGATTAATGCCGGCCGGCTTCCGCTGGTGGCGGGCCAGTTTCCGCCGCAGCGATAGACGACGCACACCGTACAACCTATATTCAGTGGCTTGGGCGTATATAATCCGATGAAGAGCGCCTTTTATTACTCCTGCTTCATTTTAGCCGTAGTATGATCGCGGGCAGCACCCTGGGTGCGACTTCCGGCACGGCGCGTTCAGGCAAACTTCCGTCGACCGATGAGCCGTTCACGATGCCGTCATGGCAGCGTCCGCTTTTTGCGAACCGGACCGTGTCCATCCAGGATCACCGCGCCGTGCCCGGCGGCGAAACCCTCAACCTCGAGGCGGTCCAAGCCGCGATCGATGCCTGCCACGCCGCCGGCGGCGGAACCGTTCTCGTTCCGGCCGACGGCGCCGTCGAGCGGGCCTGGCGCGGCCTCGATCCCAAGTCCACGCCGGGACGCCCACGGCTTCTTCAACCTGTCGAGTGTCGCAATGTCCTTTTCGAGGGCTTTACCGCCGTGAACAGCCCGAGTTGGACCATCAATCCCGTGGCGTGCGAAAACGTCATCATCCGCGGCCTTACGTTGCGGGCCGCGCGTCCCGGGCCCCAGCCACACGCGCCGAACACCGATGGTATCAATCCGGATTCCTGTCGCAATGTTTTGATTGCGAACTGGCTGGTGGAATGAGCGCCCTGTTCAACTTCAAGACACGCCGTGGTCGCGGTGGGTTGGTCGAAAAGGTCTGGGTGCAGGATATCGTTGGCGGTCCGGTGACGGTCGCCGCCATTCTCGTCGACATGGAGTATCGCAACGAGATGAACCCGGCACCGCCGGAGCCTTTGAGCGAACGCACGCCGCGCTTTCGCAACATCCATTTCAAAAACATCCGGACGACTGCGCCCAGTCCATTGGCTACGGCAATTGTCCTGAACGGACTGCCGGAATGCCCGCTGGAGAACCTGAGCTTCGAAGGCGTGGCAATTGGGGCGCTCCATGGGCTCGCGGCCAGACATGTGCGAGGCGTCACGTTTAGCAACACCTCGCTGACCGGCGGGAAATCGCCGACTATAGCGCTTAACGATTGCCAGGATATTTCGTTCCGGAACCTAAGCGTGCCCGCTGACGTGCAGCCATTCCTGCGCCTCAAAGGTGACGCGACTAGCGATATCCGATGTGATGTGGCACTCGCAACCCGGCGCGACGAGATCGTCCTTGCCGACGGAGCTCGAGCCGCAGCCGTGACGTTCAACCTGCGGTAACGGCAATTTCAGACTGCAAGAAATACGTCATCGTATCTATGGCAGTGCGTGGGAAGCCCCTCCGCGGAACCGAGACGGCTCTGCCACTTTGGCAAACGAGGAACGCCGCTCCGTGCGCTTCCCCCGCCGAGATCTCATCGGTCGCGTTCGATGTGTGGGGCAAGCGCAGCGCTAGCCAGCAAACCGCGCCGGCGGTGCGAACCTCCACGCCACGATCCGGGTTTTCTTCTGGCCGTGTGAAAGGTCGATGACCCTCACGTCGGTCGCCTTCAGGCGATCGAGAGCGCGATGAATTGCCGGCAGGTTTTCGCGTTTCGACACCAAAGTCGTGAACCAGCCGCACATCTCCGGCGTTGCGGCGCTCTCGGTGATCATCCGCTGCACGAACGCGGCCTCGCCCCCCGCGGTCCAAAGTTCCGTGCTTTGCCCGCCGAAGTTCCGCTCCGGTTTCGACCGGCTCGCGCCGTGCAGATTCCGCAGTTTTCTCAACGTGCCCGCCGCCGCCTCCGCAGCGGACACATGGAAGGGCGGATTGCACAGGGACGCCGCAAACGTTTCTCCCGGCTTCACGATACCCCGAAAAATAATCGCGGGTGAAGGCTGCAGCCGGCACTCCACGAGCCCGGCCAGATTGGGATTGGCGGCCACAAGCTGTCGGGCCCACGCAACGGCAACCGGATCAATGTCGGTGCCCACAAAACGCCAGCCATACTCCGCGACTCCAATTATTGGGTACACGCAGTTCGCGCCGACGCCGATGTCCAGGATGGTGACAGATGATCCCCGCGGAATGCGCCGGGCGTTACCTCCGGCCAGTAAATCAGCGAGATGATGGACGTAATCGGCGCGGCTCGGGATCGGCGGACAGAGATGGCCTGGCGGAAGCTCCCAGTGCGTGACGCCATAGTGGTGTTTCAGCAGAGCCTGGTTCAGCGCGGTCACGGCGGCCGGAACCGAAAAGTCGATCGTATCGCGCCCCGCCGGGCTCGGCATGACGAATGGAGCGAGTCGGGGGGAAGCCTCGACCAAGCGGGCAAAGTCATACGGCCCCGTGTGGCGACTCCGCGGATGCAGTCCGCTCCGTTCCGCCGGTTGATGGGATTTGGGGGTCAATGTCAGGACCCTGGTCTAGCAGCAGCACGCACTGGCGTGGAACGAGAAAAACGCGGACGGCGGACGGCGGACGGCGGACGGCGGACGGCGGACGGCGGACGGCGGACAGACCTTGTTCATATGAAAGTGTGTCGCGACGAAACGTTTACCCGCACTTCGGCCGCAAGTGCGGGTCATTGGCGGCATGCCCCCAAGTGAAGTCGATGTTCTCGTCATTGGTGGCGGCGTGGCTGGGCTCGCCGCTGCGGGTTCCCTGGCGCGTCACGGCCATTCGGTCACGGTGCTCGAGGCGCGGGACCGGCTCGGCGGCCGCGTGCAGACGCTCCGGCCGAAGCGCTGGGGGGCGCCCGTCGAAGTCGGGGCGGAGTTTCTGCACACCGGGAACGACGCGATTTGGGAACTGCTGCGGAAAGGCCGAATTCGCACGCGACTCGTCCCGGCCGGTCACTGGCTGTTCACCTCACGTGGGATTGAACCGATTGACAACATCGACCGGCAGCTCAAGCGGGTCACAGCCAGGATCCAGCCGCGCCGAATGCGGGGTTGGTCGTTTGCTGATTTTCTGCGGGACAAGGCTGGCGAGTTACCCGGACGAGACGCCGCGCTGGCCGCGGAGTTTGTCGAAGGCTTCCAGGCGGCGGAGCCGGAAAAGATGAGCGCGGTCGCCGTGCAGGGAGAGACACTCGACCCCTGCGAGCAATTCATGCTGCCGGGCGGCTACAGCAGCGTGCCTGCGGCGCTCGCCGGTGAAGCACGGCGAGCCGGCGCCAGGATCCGACTCGAGATGCCGGTGAAGGAAATTCTCTGGAAGGCGGGGCGCGTGCGCGTTCGTGCCGGTGGGCGCGTCTTCGTTGCGCGCGCGGGCGTGGTTACGCTGCCGCTCGGTGTGCTGGCTGCGCCCGTCACGCAAACCGGAGCGGTGCGCTTCACGCCGCGATTGCGGGACAAGGAAAAGGTGATCGCCCGGATGGAAGTCGGACACGTCATTCGCATCACGCTGCGCTTTGATGTGCGCCGGTGGGGGGACATCGTGCCGCCAGTGCTGCGCCCGCGCGGTGGTTTTGGTTTCTTGCATTCGCGCTGTGACGGCGTCCCCACGTGGTGGTCGTTGGGCAAGAGTCCCGTTCTGACGGGGTGGTGTGGAGGACCCGCTGCGCAGTCGCTCACTCGGCGGTTGCCGAACACCATTCGCGATCGGGCCATCGCCACGCTGGCGCAGATCTTTGGTGTGACCGAGGCGACTCTGCACGACGCGCTCCTCGACTATGCGACGCACAACTGGTCACGCGATCCGTTCAGCCGCGGGGCCTATAGCTACATCGCAGCGGGTCAGGAGGACGCGTCAGCGCAATTGCGGACGCCAATCGAATCGACTTTGTTTTTCGCCGGCGAGGCCACGGCGGATGGCGAGGAAACCGGAACGGTGCACGGCGCGTTGACCAGCGGCTTGCGCGCCGCGGATGAAGTGGCCAGGGCACTTGGGCGGGCGACGTGACGCCCGATGGGCGCCAGCGCACGCGATACGTTTTAGCCCGTGGCTGCGAGCGCCCGCGAATAGATGAAATTCCACGCGCTTCGTCCGCGGGAAATTTTAACCTCGTCCTGTGGCCGCAATCAACCCTGTGCGCGTTTTCGCCCGTGGGTAGCGCCAGTCTCCGACTGGCTTCGTGGCTGCGGCTTCCGGCCGCACGGTCTTGCCGGATCAAATATTCTCGCCCGGCCGCACGGTCTTGCCGGCCGTGAGGTGTGGCCTTGAAATGATTACAATACCTTCCCGCCGTTTTTATCGATCTGCGGTAGGATGCCGCAGCCACGTCCATCCCCTTCTCGTCGACATGCGTCCACTCGCTGGCGCTCGCCGCCGCGGCAAACGCAAGTTTGCCCTTTCCTGCTATTCGCGCCGCCGGTTGAGCAGACCTTCGAGTGCGGGCAGTCCACGCGACGTCAGTTGATCCATAAACAGATCCCACAACGCCTTCGAATTTGGATTGGCCGGAGTGCCGCCGACCGCGAACGTGCGCTGCAGGAGCTGATATCCTTTTTCGTCCTGCTGATTGCCGAGCGCGCCGGCTTTCGCGAGCAACTGCGCCAGCTGACCCTTCGCGCCGAATTGCAGCTTGATATCCATCGGCTGGTTTTCCACCGGCACGTTGGGCCGGTTCGCGATCGAGCCGCTGCCGGACGTGCGCATGATCGGCGAAATGAATTCGATGTTCGTCAGCTTGAACGCGAGATCCGCGCCCCGCTCCACCTGCATCTTGAACGTGTCGAACTTCAGTTCGGCAAAGGCCGCGGTGACTTCGGCGATGGCGGACGTCTGATTCGAGCCCGTCAATGCTCCGGCGAGTCCGAGTACCGTCGATCCGATCGAAGCCGCCTCGGTCCTGCGGCCCAGCGCGCGCAAAACCCCCTGCGACCCGGTCAGGTCGAACTTGCCGTAAATGTTGGTGGCGAGATCGCCGATCGTCGCACCGTTGCCATTGAGCCGCGCGGTCACATTGAGCTTCGTCTCCATGGCGGGTTTTTCCTTCGGGTTCGACGTCCGAAGAATCGCGCCCACGTCAAAGTTCGTTACGTCGGCCGACCCGACCAGGGTGTACGGCTTGGGCTGCTGCGCGTTGAACGTAATCGTCGCGTTCGACTTGAACGGGTTCTCGTTGAAGCGGCCCTCGAGCCCCTCGAGCGTGATTTGCGAGGGCGTGATGATCGCGGATCCCCGCAGTGGGCTGACGACGTACGTGGGACCTGAAACCACCCGTATCAGATCCATTTGCACTTTGCCTTGCGCGCCGGCCCAGAAGGGTTGCGCGTCGCGCGTCGGTTTGGTCGTTGGCGCCGGGGTTTTCGGCTTTTCGCCCGCCGGGGCCAGCGCCGCGAGCGGCTGAAAATCATCCACGAAGAGCTGGTTGCTCGCGACCTTCCCGGTGAACAGGAACGATTTCTTGTCGGCGCTTTGTCCAAAGGTGGCGTCGATCGCCAGGTCTGATTTGCGGTTCGCCCTGGCCAGCGTCAGCGGCATCGTGACCGTGCCGCTGCCATCCGCTTTCACGTTGGCCGAGATTGTCATTTCGAGGTCGCCCAGCGCCTGGTTGTTCTGGCGTGCGACCAGATTTCGGGCGGCAACAGTGGCCTTGGCCTGAATCGTTTCGCCCACATTCGCCTCGAACGCCGTCGTGAGCCGGCCACGCGTCAAGGTGGCGAATTGCGCCGCCGCCGGTTGTTTCATCAGGGCGGCGACGTCGGCATCGAGGTTGCCCTTTGCCACGAGGATCAGCTTGGCCTTCAGCTGCGCTTCGCCGCTCGCGGTCAGCCCCAGCAGCGAACTCTTGCCCTGGGTCAGCTCCATCTTTCGCAATTCAAACGTGATGGCATCGCCGCGCTTGGTCGCCGTCAGCTCCGCGTGCAAATCGAGCGCCTGGACCATCGCTTTGCCCTCCATGGTGGCACCCACGCCGCGGAGGATTAGCGGTTCAGCGGTCACCACGGTGACGTCCTCCGGCGAACGGAACGAAATCTCCAGCGTCGCGCCGCTCACGACGCCCGCGAACTTCGCATTCGCCACGAACGCTTCCGCCCACGCGAGCGGCACTTCGCCCAGCCGCACCCGGGCGGCGGTGGCCGCCGGCTGCGGCACCGTGGCCGACGCCTTCGCGAGGTTTGCGGTGAGCGGCTGCTGCAATTCAAACGCCGTGAGCAGCGCGCCGTTGTCGCGGTTGACCGTCGCATTCGCCTTGGCGAGTTGCAGCACGTCACCCTGTATCCGGCCTTCCGTGACGATGCTGACGGCGAGTGGTCCGGGATCCAGCGGCAGGTACGGCTTGAGTGCCGCGACGACTTTCGCCTGGAGCTGGGTGGTGAACGCGATGCGTGGCGTGGTTGCCAGCTCGGTCACGTCGGCGTTCAGCTGGCCGGTGAGCGCGTCGCCTGACGGCATCGAAACCGAGAGGTCCACCAACCCCGCCACGATGTGCGTGGCCGAATAATCCACCTGCGGCTTTGCGGTCAGGGTGACCTGATCCACCAGCTTTTTGTCTCCACTGCGGACCGTGACGTTGCGAAGGGCGAGCGACTCGACGCTGCGCACGCGGATACGGCTGCCATCGGCTTCCGCCTCGATCGCGAGGACCATCGAAAGGTCGCCGCGGTCGATGGTCACTGCCTTGACGAACGGCTGCGCCCACGCGAGCGGCAGCGCCTGGATGGCGATACGCGCGAGTTCGGATTGCGTATTCGCAATCGCAACCCGCTTCGTCTCCAGATTGAAACCGACGCGCTGCGCCAAGCTGATTTCCGCGAGTTTCACGCCGTCGCGCATGGTCGTGACCAGCTGAAATTTCTCCAACTTCGCCGTACCGTCGGCCAGGCCGCCGTCGAAGCTGGTCGTGAATCGCACCGCGCCAATTTGCTTCAGCTCGGGGGAAATTTTTTCCAGCGCAGACACGTCACCCTCCAGATTGCCACTGGCGGAAGCCGCGCCGGTATCGACTTTGAACGTGAACTTGCCCGCGCCATTGGCGGCGACCTCCGGCAGTCCGAGTCCGGCCAGGATTGCGGCGAGCTGCTCCGTGCGGACGTTCACCTGCCAGTCGCCCGCAAACTCGCGCTGCGCGCTTTGATAGTGCGCCTTGCTGCCGAGAATCCGTTCCAGCCGGCCCGAGCGATCGAAGCCGACATTCACCTCATAGTCTTCGTCCCCGCCGGCTTTAGGCTGCTCGGCTTTCGCGGTCAGCCTCAGTTGATCCTTCGGAAGTTTGGGGCCGGTGGCGGTTGCGTTCGCATCGATTTCGACGAGATCGATGCGGCGATCCCCCGTCACATGGACATCGGCGGTGCCGGTGCTGCGCAATCCCGCCAGCGCTGCGGCTGGTTTGGGGTCGGCAAAATCAATGCGCCATTCGAGCTTCCCACGCTGGCCGGTTTCAATATTGGCCCCTTTCAGCTCGAAGGTCGCCGTTTGATCGTCCGGGAGCAGGGCGCGGCCGCTGATGTCGAGTTTGGCGACCCGGACGTCAAACGGGAGTTGCGCCTGACTGAGTAGGCCGTTGAACGGCGCCTTGGAGGCGGTTGAAGCGCCCGGCCCGGAGGGCGCCGGTGTTTGCTTTGTTCCGGTGGCAGCCGGCGTGCTGGGCACCGCAGAACCACCGCCCGTCTGGGCGGGCGACGAACTCGTGGATGCGGCGGTGGCGTTGCGCATGTCAACGACCAGTTCCCGAACCGACACTTGGTCGACGTTGATGCGTCCGTTTGAAATATAATCCCAGGCGGAATATTTCGCGGTCAGGCCGGTCACGCTGATCACCATACCGTCTTTGACGATGCGAACATCCCGGACGTCCGCATCGGAGAATCCGGCCGCAACCCGCCCGATCTCGCCCGTCATACCCGGCTGGCCAGCGAGCGCCTTTCGAGCCGCCCACGTCTGGATGGATGGAGTGAATGCGAGCACCACGACGAGGGTGAGCAACACCACGACTACACCGGCGACGATGGCGAGGATCTTGAGGGCTTTCATAATCAACCGTACAGCCGACCAGCGATACGCTCCTGTGCACAAGCGAAATTCCTGTCACACTGCAAGGTGCGCCGGGCCTCGACCGTCGGGAATCGGGAAAGTTCCGATGCATCGAAACGGGATCATTTCCGGTGGCAAATCCTCGGCGGAGTGCGCTCGTCATGGGCCCGGCCGGGTCCATGACCGCATGGGCTACATTATCGCACTCGTCGTTGTACTCATCGTTATACCGTTGCTGTTCGTCGTGCTGAGCCGCCGTACCACCGGGGTGGGTGGGGCGGGCGCGAGAGGGCGCGATCGCGGCGTAACCGTGACGCGTCCCGCCGCGGAAGAAGTCACGCCTCGGGCGGATGGGCTGAATCAGCTCAAGACTCGGAACGAGGAAACCCGCCATGAGCCATGAGCGTGGCTGCAAGGCAGCCGCTCCCTGGAGTTTGGCCAATTTGGCTTCGTGGCGGCGGCTTCCAGCCGGGGAATTTCACACCCTGTGCGCGTGTTTCGCCCGTCGCGCCAGTCTCCGACTGGCGGAACGCCGGTCAAAGACCGGTGCTACTCCCGGCGGCTGCCCCAGCGTGTGGGACGTTCTCATAGGAGCTGTGAAATTTCCGGGTGAGCGCTGCGCTTGCCCCACAGATTTGCCATCGCGTATGGCGTCGCGCCAAGGGCGCGGTTGACCGGAAGGGCGACATTCCAGTCGTCCGAGACCGGTCGATCGAACGTACTTCGGCGGCAGGAAAACCGCCGCTCCGGTGCGAATGCCGACGTGCTTGGCAAGAATTGTGGGGCAAGCGCAGGGCTGGCAGCACTCCAAGTTCGAGTTCGGTGGTGACCGGAGGGCCAAAGGCCCGTTTTATTCCAGCCTGGGCCAACGGCCCGGCCGTTGGCTCAGGCTTCGAATGAACCCTCCCCGCCGCAAGCAGCGGGGTATCACAGAAAGGGGCTTCGCCCCGATGGCAGCGGGCGGCAGCCATCCTCGCAGCAAGCTGCGTGGAATTGAGCCGTCCCGATTAGATCGCGCCGTTGGCGCTGTCGGGCAGAAATAGCCAGCGCCGGTCTTTGACCGGCGCAGAGTGGACCATTTCCCGGCTGGCACCACGTGTGACTTGGCGCGACGTGCGTCGGCGCCTAGCGGATTACCGTTGTCACGGGTCGACGCCGAACCGTGAGGCCAATCCCGAGGAGAATGAGGGCCCCGCCGGCGACCATCGACACCACGTGACGCGGCGTGCGCGCCCCGCCGTCCATGCTGTTCGCCACGCTCGTGGTGGCGGTCGCAGCTTCACCGGCGAACGAGTTTTTCCGGTTCCATCCCTGGTAGAGAAGAACGCCACCGACCGCGATGAGCAGAATTGCGAGCAAGGTTTTCATAGTGTGAGAATCGTAGGGATTAGCCGAATGAGCAGAGGCATGGACACGTAAACCGGAGTCACGCTCCTCGCGGCGGGATGGGGCATTCACTCCGTTCGGCGCGACGCTCGTCGCAACCGGCGCGGTCCGGGGTGGGTTTGACCCCACCCGTGATGGCTCGTCGGCGATCCGAATCAAGCGGCGTGGCAAGTGAGCGTCAGGAGTGTTCCCCACCAGCCGACCCGTCGTCGGCCCGATTGCGCCGTGGGCAAATGCCGTCTAACTTTCTAAACAATGAAAGTTCACGAGATAATGACCGCCCACGCTCGCTGCATCGCCCCCGAAAACACGCTGGTTGAAGCCGCCGGATTGATGCGCGAGTTGGATGTAGGCGTCCTTCCGGTGTACGAGGATGAGAAGCTGGCGGGCATGGTCACCGACCGCGACATCGTGCTCCGCGGCGTGGCCAATGGGCTTGACGCTTACACCGCCACCGTTCGCGAGGTGATGTCGACGGGCGTGTTTCACATTTTTGCGGACCAGGAGGTCGAGGAGGCAGCGCGGGTGATGGAGGAACGACAGGTGAGGCGTTTGCCGGTTCTGAACCGCTCGAAAAAACTGGTCGGCATTCTTTCTCTGGGCGACGTGGCCGTGACTTCGAATCCGGCGTTCAGCGGACAGGCCTTGAGAGAGGTTTCCGAATCGGCGCAGGAACACATGCGCGGGGGCCGCACCGACAGTTCGGTTCGCGAGCAGCGCGCCCGCAGCCAGGCGAATGGCAATGGTTCCGCGCCGAAAGCGGCGCCGGCGGATGCGTCGGATTCTGGCGCGTCAGCCGATGGTAGTGCCAGGGTGGAGACGCGCGCAACGGCCGCGACCGACAAGAGAAAACGGACCAAGCCGGCGGCAAAGCGAAACGCGCCGCGGGCCAAAAGTGCCAGCGCGTCGCGGGGGAAAGGCGCGGGTAAACGAGCACTCGCCGGCAAGACCAAGTCATCAGCGCGAGCCGGCGCCGCAGGAAAAAGCACCAAACAAGCCGGCAAGCGAGCGGCCGGCTGAGCGCTGCAGCAAGCGTGAGTTCCCGCGCTGGGGGGCGGGCTCTGTCAGGCGCTTTCTCCGGGGC
>JBBRCR010000058.1:0-24515 GCA_038204695.1 Opitutales bacterium
GACCATGGCTGGCAGCTCGGTGAGAAATATCACTGGGGGAAAACCACCCTGTGGGAGGAAGTCGCGCGCGCGCCGCTGCTCTGGAAAGTGCCGGGCATGACGACGCCTGGAGCGGTGTGCGAACGCACCGTCGACTTCATGAACGTGTATCCAACAATCACCGACCTGTGTGGCGTGCCCACGCCGAAGCACGTCGAAGGCGTGAGCATCCGGCCGCTGCTGCAAAATCCGAAAGCGGCATGGTCGCACCCGGGTGTCACCACGTACGGCGAGGGACAACACACCGTCCGCACCGAAAAGTGGCGCTACATCCGTTATCGCGACGGCTCGGAGGAATTGTACGACGAGGAAAACGATCCGTACGAATGGACCAACCTCGCGGGGAAACCGGAGTTTGCCGCGCGCAAGAAGGAACTGGCTGTATTCTTGCCAAAGGAAAACAAGCCCGCACTCGCGGCCTCGGCCGGCGGGGCGGAGGAAGGTGAGCCGAGCCCGGAGCGGGCAGCAAAAGCCGCGGCGCGGAGAAAAGCGAAGGGGAAGAAGTGAGGCGCGGACGTCTAGCACGCATATTTCCCACTTCAATCAACCCATCTTTTGGGTCACAGAGTTTACAGAGCTCAGACACAGAGTTCACAGAGAGGAAAGTTTCTTTGGCAAAGCCGGAGCAATCGCGTGCACGGCATCGAACACCTTGTGGCCTCCTGCCGGCTCCGGGTCTGAGCTCGGTGTCCTCTGTGACCATGCCTTGGATTGGTTTGAGTGTGAAAATTAGGGTAGTCCGTGACCTGCCGAAGACACCGGCATCCGTTCGCCCTTTTTTTCGATTTTCCCTCTCGTTCTCGTCCATCCCGGATGCGCGCGCACTTTCCGCTAGCCGCGGGGTGAGCGTTGGCCTATCACGCGCCAGATGAAAGTGCTCGTCACCGGCGCGGCCGGGTTCGTTGGGTACCATGTCGCGCGTCGGCTTGCCGAAACGAAGCGCTGCGAAGTGCTCGGCGTGGACAACCTGAGCGACTACTACGACGTCGCACTGAAGCGAGCGCGGCTGGAGCAACTCGCGCCCTTCGACGATTTCCGGTTTCTGCAGGCGGATTTTGCCGATGCGGCGAAGTTTCCCGCGTTGGTGGCGCATTTTAAACCCGCGTACGTCGTACACCTCGGCGCGCAGCCGGGCGTGCGCTACAGCATGGAAAATCCCGCCGCGTACACCCGCGCCAATCTCGACGGCTTCGCCACCGTGCTCGAAGCCTGCCGCCACACGCGGCCGAAGCACCTCGTGTTTGCATCAAGCAGCAGTGTGTATGGCGCCGGCGCGAAACCGCCCTATCGCGAAGACGACAACACCGATCAGCCGGTGTCGTATTATGGCGCGACGAAGAAAGCGAACGAGCTGATGGCGCACAGCTACGCGCTCAATCACGGACTCAACGTGACCGGCCTGCGATTTTTCACCGTGTACGGCCCGTGGGGACGCCCTGACATGGCGCCGACGCTGTTTGCCCGGGCGATTTGCGAGGGAACGCCCCTGCGGCTTTTCAACGAGGGCAAAAACCGGCGCGACTTCACTTATATAGACGACATCGTCGACGGCGTGGTGAAGGTGCTGCTCTACCCGCCGCCGCGGGTCAGTCCGGCTCCCGTGCGGCCGTCGAATGAGCCCACTCTCCCGCCGAAGGGGGGCGCGCCGAGCTCACCGCAGGAACCCGCCGCGAGGGCGAACGCACTGCGGATTTTCAATCTCGGCCACCACCGGCCGGTGGAAACGCTGCTGTTTGTCCGGATGCTCGAGGAGCTTCTTGGTCGCACGGCAAAGACGGAGCTGCTGCCGCCGCAGCCCGGCGATATGTTGGAGACCTGCGCTGACCTCACGCGCATCCAGGCGGCGATCCACTTCAGCCCGAAAGTGCCACTGGAAGAGGGGCTGCGCCGCTTCGTCGCCTGGTTCCGCGAGTATTACCGCGTCTGAAAGCGGGCCGGGCCGCGCGGGGGCGAAAGGAAAAGCTCTCCCATCCGATCGGGCGTTGCAGTCGCGGCAGCAGGTGAACAGAGCTAAAGCATGAAGCGATTCGTCGCCCTCACCGCCGGCCTGCTCGCGTTGGCAGCGCCGAGACCCGATGTTATTGCCGCAAACGACTCCGCGCCGGTGTCAGGTGTCATCCGCGCTGCTGGGAACAGCAGCGACGAGGCAGAGCGGTTCCAGTTGCTCCGCACGCTGGAAACCCGCGCAGACCTCGATGCAACCTTGCGCGCCGAGCTCGCCCGCCTTCTGCCGGTGGTCGACGACTGGGCCAACGGCAAAGCCCGCGCCACCACCGACGACTCACGCGCGGCGGAGAATGGTTATCTGTGCCGTTTCGTCACCGGCCGCGTGCAACCCGCGAATGCGCCAGGGTCCGTGTATCCAGTCGAGCCTGACACCGCGTCGCCGCTTCACCCGATGTGGGCGCTGTATCGCGGGCGGATGCTGCTGTGGCGCGTGATACAGAGCGGGCCGCTCCTGCGCGTGAAGGAGAGCCGCGACCTCTATTACGGTGAAGCGCGGCGACTGCTCCAGGAAGCCGGCCAGGCGTATCCGGAAAATCGCGTCATCCGCATGTATCTTGGCGAGCCGATCCCGTGGCCCGCAAAATACGAAGCCGACACTGCGGCGCCGGCGTGGGCCAACCTCCAGCGCGAAGGCCTCGAAAAACTGGCCGACGTCGTGCATTGGTGGATCAAGGAGCGGCAACTTCCGGACGGCCAGTTTGGCGGCGGCTGGGGCGACGACGTGGAAATGTGGCGCTGGTGGGTGCCCGTGCTGATCGCCTTCGAGGATCCGGTAATCATCGCGGCGCAGGAGCGCACCTCGAATGGAATTTTTGCCCGGCCACATCTCCGCGCGGGCTTTACCTCGCGGGTGACGGACGTCGAACACTCCAACGAAGACACGACCGATACGATTCTGCCGATGATGCATCTGCGGCCGGACGAACCGCTCTGGCAGCAGCGGGCGCTTCGCCTCACCGAGTTGATGCAGAACACGTGGACCGGCCGGAATGCGCGCGGCTTCCTCCAGTTCAAGTCGATCTATTTCAGCGTCGACAAGGTGGACGAGACGGCCCGGCGCGCGTTCGACACCGTTTATCACCCGTCGATCGTGCAGCCCACGCTGCTCTACTGGCAGCGCACGGCGGATCCGAAGCTCACGGCGCTCTTCAGTGAGTGGCTGCGCGTTTGGGTCGATGCGACCAGGCGCGCGGAAAACGGCAAACCCGCTGGCATCCTTCCAAGCGCCATCGCATGGCCGGCGGGCACCGTGGCAAATGCCGGTACCCCATGGTGGCAGCCGTTTCCGCTCAATCACAACGACGCGCTCTACAACTGGCCTGGCGCGACGCGGCTCATGACGTCGACGCTGCTACTCGCCTGGCACATGACGCGCGACGAGCAGTACCTCGAGCCGATTCGCTCCATGGCTGCGCTGGCGCTCGAACATCGCGGCGCGTCGGCGAAGACGACCGAGCCCGGCACGGCAGCGTGGGCCGCTCGCGAGATGGATGGGTTCCTCGGCGATACGCTCGCCAAATATCGCGTGCTGACCGGCGACAAACGCTACGACGCGTTGCTGGTCGCTCACGCGTCCGGCTACATGAAGTTCCGGCTCGGGGGCGACACGCGTGCCCTCGTGCGCAGCCTCGAGCAAAACGCCGAGGCCTTTCGGTCCAACTGGGAAGGATACACCAGCGAGATGCGCTGGACGGATCGCGTGGTCAGTTTCACGAGCAACTATCTGCGTTACCTGCCCGAGCCGGCGCCGCCGGCGCCCTCGGTCAATGTTCTCTACGCGTGCGCCACCGGCGATCCCGGCACGCCACTGGTATTCCCGCTGAACGCCGTGCGCTGGCGCACACCGCCGCGGGAGATCGCCGCGCTCGTCACCGACTCGGGCCCGCAGTCGTTCACGGCCGAACTCTATCATTTCGGAAGCGGTCCGCGGAAAATGGCGGCGGAGTTTCTCCTGCTCCGGCCGGGCGAATATGAACTGACGGTGGCGCCCGCCTCAAAGGCGCCCAGCGCAGCCACCCAGCGTATCACCTTTCGTGTGACAGGCCCGCGAGCGGAGGTGCCGATCGTGCTGCCCGGGCGGCAGCTCGCCGTCGTGACCGTGAAGCCGCTGGCGAGCGGAAATTTCCCGCGCAAGCAGGAATGACCGCGTTCGCGATGACGGGAAAGTGCCATTGAGGGCCCACGCGAATGAATACGCAGAACGCCATCGCCGCAGTTATCATCGTTGCCACGCTGGTGGGGGTGGCCATCGGCCGCTGGCCGTGGCTGAAGATGAATCGCGCCACGATTGCCCTGGTCGGCGCGACGTTTCTGGTCGCGCTCGGTACGCTTTCGCTGGAGCAGGCGTATGCAGCGATCGATTGGAACACGATTCTGCTGTTGTTCGGCATGATGGTGTTGAACGTCAATCTGCGCATGGCCGGGTTCTTTCACCTGGTCACCGCCAGGGTGCTGACGTTTGCGCGCACGCCGCGGATGCTGCTCGCGTTGATCATCGTCATCTCAGGCGTTTTTTCGGCCGTGTTCCTGAATGACACGATTGTCCTCGTGTTCACTCCGCTCGTCCTGGACATCGCCTTGACGCTGCGGCGCAATCCCCTGCCCTACCTGGTGGCGTTGGTGACGGCGGCCAACATTGGTTCAGTCGGCACCATCACGGGCAACCCGCAAAACATGGTCGTCGGTATTTCGTCCGGGATCAGCTTTGTCAGCTTCACGCGTGAACTGGGTCCCATCGCGCTCCTTGGCCTCGCGCTCATCTGGGTCGTCATCGTGGTGGTGTACCGCGCGGATTTTCGGAGGGAGCGGTTTGAAGACGTTTATCACCTGGAACCCACCGTGCTGCGGCCGCGATTGCGCAAGGCGCTCTTCGCCACGGCGCTCATGCTCGTCGTATTGATTGTCGGTGCGCCCGTGCCGCTCGCGGCGGCCCTCGCGGCGGCGGTGCTCCTCGTTACGCGTCGCACGGACCCGGCTCACGTTTTCCAGGAAATCGATTGGTCACTGCTCGTTTTTTTTAGCGCCCTGTTTGTCGTCACCGGCGCGATCAGCGCGTCGGGTTTCGGCGGCGAGTTGTTCGCGCTGCTGCAGCCTTACGCGGATCGCGGCCCAGGCTCGCTGACCGTGGTTTCGGTGGTGCTGAGCAATGTGGTCTCGAATGTGCCGGCCGTGATGCTGTTCCGGCCGATCGTGCCGACGCTCGCAAATCCGCACGACGCGTGGCTGACGCTGGCGATGGCGACGACGCTGGCGGGGAACCTCACTCTGCTCGGCTCCGTGGCAAACCTGATTGTGGCGGAAATCGCGCGCAGCCGCGGCGTGCACCTGTCTTTTGTGGAGTACCTCAAGGCGGGGACGCCGATTGCGATTCTCAGCTTATTTCTTGGCGCTGGATGGTTGAGTTGGTAGCGAGCACCGCCTTTATTGCGTCGATGTCAAAATCGATCACATCAACGCGAGTTGTGAATGGGGCGGAGGCTGACTACATGGCGGAAGCCCGCCTCGTGCAGACGCGCGCAGCGCGCTTCGAACCGAGCATCATCCGACTCGGTGCGATTGTCTTCTTTTCGACGGCAAGTGGCGATGCCTGGATGCTCGATGCAAAGGATGGGGAGGTCGCGTGCCTCGCGCGCGAGGGCGTGGCTGAGCCAATTCCAATCCAGGAGAGCGCGACGAAGTTCTGGATTGCCTGGAACGCTCACTATCGCATCGAGAACAACCTCTTTCTGGTGATCGCGAAGGACGGGACCGCGAGTGTGATCCAGGGGTATCCGATCGATGAGATCCAGCAATACATTGACGACCCGGCCTTCGAGCACGGGCGGGCCAGGTTCGACATGGATTCGATCCACAAACGAGTGCACGAAACGGGCCGCAACGACCCATGCCCGTGCGGCAGCGGAAAAAAGTACAAAAAATGTTGTCAGGCTGCCGATGAGAAGCTCATGCGCGAAGCCACGGCGCGACGGGGGGCGGAATCATTACGCCGGGGTGAACTCAAACTCGCGCCGCCGAAGAGGGAATACGAGAATTTCTCCGAGGATGAGGAAGTCGTGGACCTCGAAAGCGCAGACGAAAGCGGCGAGGTTCGTTTGGACGCGGCTGAACTCGAGCCATCACACGACGACGACGCAGCCGCCCTCTCTCCTGAAGTGGAGAAAGCAGCGGACCAAGTTTGGGCCGATTTCGAAGACGTTGCGAATCCCAGTACCGAGCGAATCAACGCTTTCGTGGATGCACTGCTGGCCCTACCGCCCGAGGCGACGAAATGGAACGAGGCGTTCCCCATCCTCGCCGACAAGGAGCACGCCGACCTCCCCGGCATCTTCCGTCGGATCGCTTCGTCCGTGCCACCGACGAAGGCAACCGCCATGGGCTTTTTCTACGGGTCGGCGATTGAGGAGTTTGTTCGGAGTCGGCGTGCCGATCTCATTCCCGAGATCGTCACCGGGTTTTGCACGCTCAATCGCGAGAGTTACGATCCGGACGCGCTGGACTACGTCGAGAACTGGGCCATCGCTTTAGGGTGCGAAGCGGAGGCGCTCAGGCTGGCAGAGCATTTCCTGCCGATATTGCGCTCCGATGACGACCTGATGCCGAATGTGGTGCCGGAGACCTGTGACTACATCTTTCAACTTCGCGTTGGCATGAGACTGCGCGACTGGGGAACGCCAGGCCTCGACGCGAGCGCGCTGGCGGGTGAACTGCATCAGTATTTTGGAGATGATATTTATCACGACTGCACGGATAATGCGGCACGGGTTATCTGTGGCGGCGGGACTACGGCTGGCTTGACCCGCGACGTTTTCGATCTGGGCCCGAACGATGCGCGGGAAACCGACGAGGCTTGGCAGCAGTCGCTCGGCCGCCAAAGAGCATTGATGCACGTAGCTCACGAGGGTTGGGAAACCGACCGCCGGCCGCCGGGGTGTGCGCTGCTCGGATTACGGCTGCTGCTCCTCGCGGCCAACGAAGGAACGGGCAAAAATCTGCTGGACTGTTTGAATCCCACGGGAATGGAGCGCCGCATAGTCAGCCCCGCGCGCAGCTTGACCGGCATGAACGTTCCACTGGCACATATCCTCATCGAGGCGCACGCCGATCTTCTGCGGTTCGCCGTGCGCCACGGCTTGATTGATTCGAGTCTCTCCCGGCAGAGCGAAATGAAGCTCGGTGAACTGCGGCAGGAGCTCGCATTTCTGGGCGGAACGAAATAATCCCGCCTTGACGTGTGCGTTTGAACACGTCAGCGCTTGGGCCGCAATCCGAACCGGTCACCCCGAATTTGGGGTCAAGGTGAGCTTGCCTCCGCCGCACCACGGGGTCACGTCTTCCCACCAGCTTCACTCCCGCTTCCAATCCTCTTTTTTCCACCTCCGTTTCCCCCTCCGCCATGTCCAAAGCCGCTCCTGTCAAAGTCGCCGATCACAAACCCGCCGCTGGCAATGGTGCTGTCATCCCGGGCCGCGACAAAAACATCGAACTCGCGCTGTCGGCGATCACGAAGCAATTCGGCGAGGGCTCCATCATGCGGCTGGGCAGCAACGCGAAGATGAAGGTGGAGATACTCCCCACCGGTTCGCTCGCGGTAGATCTCGCGCTCGGCGTCGGTGGCCTGCCGAAAGGGCGCATCATCGAGATCTACGGCCCGGAATCATCGGGTAAGACGACCTTCTGCCTGAGCGTAATCGCAGAAGCGCAAAAAGCAGGTGGTCTCGCCGCCTTCATCGACGTCGAGCACGCGCTGGACCCGAAGTATGCGCGAATCGTAGGCGTGCAGCTGGACGACTTGCTGGTCTCTCAGCCCGACAGCGGCGAAGACGCGCTGAACATCATGGAGACGCTCATCCGCTCGAATTCGATCGATGTCATCGTGCTCGATTCCGTGGCGGCGCTCACCACGAAGGCCGAACTCGATGGCCAGATGGGCGATATGACCATGGGCGCGCAGGCGCGGTTGATGAGTCAGGCCATGCGCCGTCTCACGGCGGTCGTGAGCAAGACGAACTGCGTCTGCATTTTCACCAACCAGATCCGCGAAAAGATTGGCGTGATGTTCGGCAATCCCGAAACCACCTCGGGCGGCCGCGCGCTGAAGTTCTTCGCGTCGGTGCGGCTGGACATTCGCCGCAAGGACCAAATCAAGACCCCCGAGGGCAAAGTCGTCGGGAACCGCACCAAGATCAAGGTCGTGAAAAACAAGGTGGCCCCACCCTTCACCGAGTGCGAGTTCGACATCATGTACGACGAGGGCATCTCGCAAACCGGCTCGCTCCTTGATCTTGGTCTCGAACACAAGATTCTGGAAAAGAAGGGCGCGTGGATCGCCTACGAAGGCAATCTCGTCGGTCAGGGCCGCGATGCGGCGAAGCAGGCGCTCAAAGAAAAGCCGGAGCTCGCGGAAAAGATTAAGAAGGCGGTCTTGGAGAAGGTGACCGTCACCGGCGGCACGTCCGTCGTGGGCGAAAAGATTGAGTAAGTTGCGGGCGCCTGCCGCTGGCCCGAATTTTTCACACCGCGGGCTCTGCCGCAACGAAAGGAAACGGGCGTAGGGCACAGAGGACCAAGCGCAGGCGCAACGGCAACCGAAGGAGAAAAGCTGGCTTCTAACGGCGAACGGACCCGCATAAACGCAACGGGGAAGAACTGGAAGCAGCGCGAGTTCCGAATCCGTGGCTGCAAGCGCCAGCGAGTGGATTCGAATCTACATATCGTCCTTCATCCACTCGCTGGCGCTCGCAGCCACTACACGCTGTCGCAGCTCCCCGCCAGCACGGAGCAAGGACATCAGACTCAGAGATGGCGGTACTCGAATTGTCAGATAAAGATTCAAGAAGCGGACCCAGCCTCGGTGCCCTTCCGCTGATCGCGGTGCACTCCGGGGCAGAAATTTGGTCGATAATTGAAGTGCGAAAGTTGTCCGCTTGTCCGGGGAGATCTAGCCGTGAAACCGTTTTGCTTTCCAGCGGTCCGCATACCGTCATGGATTGCGCGCATATTTTTCCCGGTCGATCACGGCGTTACGTTGCGGCTTTTTTTGGCAGTGCAGTTCTGGTCTTGGGAATTCTCCCGTGTGGCGCCGCATCATCCGCATCGAAGCATCCAAAGCCCGACGCCCGTGATTCCGCGCCGATCTTAATGTCGAAGACAGGAGGAGCGGGCGGCTCCATGTGGGCGGACGTGAAAGAACTCACAGCGGCCGCCGAGAAGGGCAACCCCAAGGCGCAAGCCCAGCTGGGCGAGATGCTCCTCCGCGGGGATACGGAGCACAAGGTGCCGCAGGATCGCGCCCGCGCGCTCACGCTCCTCGAGAACGCGGCGCGCAATGGCGAAGGTTCGGCTGCATTTCGGCTCGGCATGCTGTTTGACGATGGGGATGGCGTGCCGCAGGACCGCGCACGAGCTCTTGCCTATTTTCGAGCCGCGGCGGCCGGCGGAGTAACGGAGGCGTACCACAATATCGGCGCCGCGTACGCGAGTGCGCGCGGCGTAAAGCGCAACTACGCGGAGGGACTTGCCTGGCTGATTCTGGCCAAAAAGCGCGGCTCCGAAAGCCCAGCCGAATCAGCGTTGCGTGCGCAGATCCAGAAGCTGAAAAAACCGGAACTCATCACGGCCGCGGCGAAACGCGCCGCGGAAATCGAGCGCGAACTCGCACCACTGAAAATGGTCGACCTGCTGCCGCCTCCGCAAGCGTTGACGCCCACCGGCCGCACGGTGCCTCGGGCGAAACCATAAGTTGGATACAACTGCCCATGCCGTGCAGTCGTTTCAAAGCCGGACGGCCGGCACTTTAGGCCAGCGGCTAATTGGACGAACCGCCGCCGAGAGAGTGCCGTGCGACTGAACGCGCACGGAGGTCCGTCGGAATGGAAGTCCCGACGGATCGGCGGCTTTCCAGCCGCCGAAGAACGGTCGATCGACCTGTTGCGGGCGACTGGAAAGTCACCCCTCCGGCAACTCGGCCATCAAAGCGGTGAACCTGCGCAGCATCCACTCGCTGGCGCTCGCCGCCACGATTCCTGCTCGCGGCCATGAAATCCGCCAGTGGGAGACAGATGCACTGGCGCGCTTGCCGGTTGCCGTTGGCCGCCTCGGCTGGTTCGCTCTCCGCTTGATGCCCGATCCCGACACCACTGCTGGTTCCGTGCCCGACGCTCAAGTCCCGCGCGAAGTGTTGTACCACGTGCGCGATCTGGCGCGCGTGTACGGCGAGGGCGAAGCCGCCGTCACGGCGCTGGCGGGCGTCGACTTCGATTTGTATCCGCATGAGCTCATCGTGCTCCTCGGCGCCTCGGGCAGCGGCAAATCGACACTTCTCAATCAGCTCGGCGGGCTGGACTCGCCGACGCATGGCACGCTGCTCTATCGTGGCTGGGATCTGGCGGCGGCGGGCGAAGCCGAGCTCACGCACTTCCGGCGCGACGCCGTCGGATTTGTTTTTCAAGCCTACAACCTCATTCCCAGTCTCACCGCCCGGGAGAATGTTGCGCTGATTACGGAGATTTGTCGCGAGCCGATGGTACCAGAGGACGCGCTTCAGCTCGTAGGACTCGGCGAACGCCTCGATCATTTTCCGGCCCAGCTTTCGGGTGGTGAGCAACAGCGTGTCGCCATAGCCCGAGCGATCGCGAAACGCCCGGAGGTATTGCTGTGCGACGAGCCGACCGGGGCGCTCGACGTTCATACCGGCATCACGGTGCTGGAAGCGATCGAGCGGATTAACCGGGAACTCGGCACGCTCGCCGTGATCATCACGCACAACGCGATCCTCGCCGATATGGCCGACCGCGTGTTCACGCTTTCCGATGGGCGAATGGTGCACGAGCGCCGCAACGCCCAGCGCGGCGCTGTCGGGTCGCTCGCGTGGTGAAAAGCGACACCGCCATGGGCACCCATCCCCGGATGCGCTCAGTTCCACGACGCACGAAACTGAACGGCGTGCCCGCCAGCCTCTCGAATCCGCCGGCCCGACCGCGGGCGCCGAGGCCGCGGCCGTCATGAGCCTGCTCGATCGAAAACTGCTCCGCGACCTGCGCGCGCTGAAGTCCCAGGCAATGGCCGTTGCGCTGGTGATGGCGTGCGGGCTGGCGATGATGATCATGACGCGCTCGTTGATCCTGTCGCTCGTCACCACACGCGACACGTACTACGAGCAGCACCGGTTCGCACAAGTCTTCGCGCGGCTGAAACGCGCGCCCGATTCCGTGCGGAGCCAGCTGGCCGCAATTCCCGGAGTCGCCGCGGTCGAGACAAGTATCGCAATTCAGGTTACGCTGGACGTGCCCGGTCTGGCGGAGCCCGCCGTCGGGCTGCTCAATTCGCTGCCGGAACGCGGCGAACGCGGACTGAACCGCCTGTATGTTCGCACCGGACGGCTGCCACTGGGCGGCGCCCTCCGCGGCGAGTTCGTGGTCAGCGAGGCATTTTCCGATGCGCACGGATTAAAGCCGGGGGCCTCCATTTCCGCCGTGCTCAATGGGCGCAAACAGGTTTTCGAAATCTCCGGCATCGTGCTGTCGCCGGAGTTCGTGTTCGAAGCGCCGCCCGGAGCCGCGTTGCCCGATAACAAGACATACGGCGTGTTCTGGGTTCCCTACAAGGAGCTCGCGACGGCATTTCAGCTCTACGGCGCGTTCAATGCGGTCTCCCTCGGCCTCGCGCCCGGCGCCTCGGAGCGTGCGGTGATCGCCGCGGTCGATCGCGTGCTTGCTCCGTACGGCGGGCGCGGTGCGTATGGCCGCAGCGATCATCCGTCGAATCGGCGCGTGGAGGATGAGATCCGCATCCTGCAAGGGCTCGCGATCGCGTTCCCGCTCGTGTTCCTGAGCGTCGCTGCGTTCATGACAAATTCCGTCATGAGCCGGCAAATTGCGCTGCAGCGCGAGCAGATCGCGATGCTCAAGGCGTGCGGTTTCGCCAACGGGCAAATCGGGTTCCATTACTTCAAGTTTTCACTCGCCATCGTGGTGGCTGGAGTTGGGGTCGGCACTGCGGGCGGGATCGGCCTGGGCCAACAACTGGTGGGCATGTATCATTTGTTCTTCCGATTTCCCCAGCTCGAATTCCAGCTCGACCGCGTCGTGCTGGTCGCAGCGGGCGTCGTGAGTGCTCTGGCTGCGTTCGTCGGTGTCGCGGGTGCCGTGCACCGCGCGGTGCGACTTCCTCCGGCGGAGGCGATGCGGCCGGAGGCGCCGACCAATTACCGGCCGGCATTCCTCGAGCGATTCCGGTTCGCGAGGTGGTTCAGCCCTTCGTTTCGCATGGCGCTGCGCAACCTCCAGCGGCGGCCGGTTCGCAGCGCGGTCACCTGTTTCGCGCTCGCGATGGCCACAGGAATCCTGATTGTGCCAAACTCATTTCGCGACGGCATCGCTTACGTGATCGATTTTCAATGGGATATCGTGCAGCGGCAAACCGTGACACTCTCGCTGGTCGAGCCCGAGGGGGCGCGGGCGCTGGCGGATTTCAAACATCTGCCGGGCGTCGTGCATGCGGAGTCGTTTCGCTTCGTCCCGGTGGAACTGCGCGCCGGACAAATCACGCGCCGGCTGATGTTCCAAGGCCTCCCTGAACGCGGAACCCTGAGTCGCGCGATCGATGCGCGGCCCCAGCAGCTCACTCTGCCACCCCGTGGAATCGTCGTGTCGGCCAAGCTGGCGGAAGTGCTCGGCGTTCGTCCGGGTGAACAGGTCGTGGCTCGCGTGCTCGAAGGCCGCGAGCGCGAATTGACCGTGCCCATCGTCGGACTGGCGGAGGATTTCGCGGGCATGGCCGCCTATATGGAACGGCACGCGTTGAACCGGCTGTTGCTCGAAGGCGATCAGATCAGCGGAGCCCACGTCGTCGTGGACAAAGCGCACTGGCACGAATTCCTCACGGCGGTGAAGAACACACCGCGGATTGCCGGCTGTGTGATCAAGGACTCGCTGCGGGAGGGCTTCCGCAAGACCACGGCGGAGAGCATCGGTTTGCTGCAGAAAATATACATGCTCTTCGCCACGGTGGTGGCGTTCGGCATTGTTTATAACAGCGCGCGGATTTCGCTCTCCGAGCGGGCGCTCGAACTGGCGACGCTGCGCGTGCTCGGGTTCACGCGCGCGGAAGTGGGCGCCGTGCTGGTGGGCGAACTCGTGTTGCTCACCCTCGTGGCGCTGCCCATCGGGATGGCGCTCGGGTCGGGCTTTGCTCGCGGCATCATCACGGCGGTGAACACCGAAACGGTGCGGCTGCCCCTGGTGCTCACGCCGGCAAATTACGCATTTGCCGTTCTCGTTGTGGCGGTGGCATCAGCGTTGTCCGCCTGGTTCGCCGCCCGCAAGCTCGCCGCCATCGATCTCGTGAGCGCGCTCAAGGCGCGCGACTGAATTTGGTTAATTGATGCATCCACCACTTCCGCTTCCGAGGACCGTGAAAAAGAACACCGCGCCGGCCTGGCGCCGGCGGCTCCCGCTCTTCGGCGGGCTGCTCTTGGTGGCCGCGATTGTGGTCGGACTGTGGCCGCGACCGACGCCGGTCGAGGCAGCGGTCGTGAGTCGCGGGCCACTGGTCGTGACGGTGGACGAGGAAGGCATGACGCGCGTGCAAAACCGGTATGTGGTTTCCGCGCCGCTGGCCGGCCAGTTGCGGCGGATCGACTGGAAGGCCGGGGCGCCGGTGGAAGCCGGCCAAACCGTGCTGGCCACGCTCGAGGCGACCGGCGCGGATTTTCTGGATGCCCGCAGCCTCGCGCAAGCGCAGGCGCGCGTGCGTGCGGCCGAAGCCGCCCGTGAGGCTGCCCTCGCACAGCGCGATCGCGCAGTGATCGCCGCAAAACTTTTTCGGGCCGAGCAAAAGCGCGCGCGCCAGTTGCGCGAAAGCACAGTGCTGTCAGCGCAGGAATACGATTTGGCGCAAATGCGCGCGGACACGGCCGACCAGGAAACGCGGGCAGCGGAGTTCGCGCTGAAGGTCGCGGATTTCGAGCTGCAACAGGCGCGGGCGCTGCTCATCCGCGGTCAGTCCGGCGCGTCGGAGTCGGAGCCGCTGATCATCACCTCGCCCGTCAGCGGCCGAATTCTGCGAGTCTTCCAGGAGAGCAGCCGCGTCGTGCCGGCAGGATTTGCGCTGATGGAAGTCGGCGATCCCACGGACCTCGAAGTTCGGATCGAAGTGTTGTCCCGCGATGCCGTGGCCATCACACCCCGCGCCCGGGTCCTGCTCGATCTTTGGGGCGGGCCAGAACCACTGCTGGCACGGATACGGCTGGTCGAGCCGTCGGCATTCACGAAGATTTCCGCTCTCGGGGTCGAGGAACAGCGGGTGTTCGTCATCGCCGACTTTGTGGATCCTGTCGGCAAGCGGCCCACGCTGGGGGACAGCTATCGCGTCGAGGCCCGCGTGGTCGTGTGGGAAAACCCCGATGCGCTGCGCGCGCCAGCCGGAGCGCTGTTCCAGCGCGCGGGAATCTGGCGGACGTTTGCCATTGAAAGCGGCCGCGCCGTGTTGCGGGAAGTGAAGGTCGGGCGCACCAATGGCGTGCAGACCGAAGTGCTGGACGGCCTGCGGGAGGGCGACCGGCTGGTCGTGTATCCAGGAGACAAGGTCAGCAGCGGCACGCGGGTGATGGCGCTCCGCATTGATCAGCGGTAGCCCGCGAGCGTCGTTTACGGGCGCCGCGCCGGGTGGCGCGGGGCGTCCCCCACCCTGCCGGCGCGCACTGGAGCGGAAAGGAGTCCGAGTTATGGATACAGCCACTGCAGGCGCCAGCCATCGGGCGCACGCGTGAACAGCTGCCGGTCGTGATGGCGGAATGGCCGTTGGTGCCAGAATTCGATCTCCCCGGGCACGACGCGCCAGCCGGACCAGTGCGGCGGCCGCGGCACCTCACCGACGGCGAACTGCAGCGCGGCCCCGGCGACCGCGCGTTCCAGTTCAAATCGGCCGCTCATGGGGCGGGACTGGCGGGACGCCCAGGCACCGAGCTGGCTCAACCGGGGACGACTGCGGAAATAATCGTCGGCCTCCCCGGAGTTGACCGGCGTCACTTCACCGTGGATACGCACCTGACGTTCGAGAACCGGCCAGTGCAGGCAAAGAGCAGCGTGGGGGTTTTCCGTGAGGTCGATGGATTTTGGACTCTCGAGATTCGTGTAGAAGACAAAGCCCTGCGCGTCGGCGTGCTTCAGCAGAACCATGCGCACGGAGGGACGACCGGCGCGATTGGCCGTCGCGAGCGCCATCGCCGTGGGATCCGTGGTCTCGCGCGATCGGGCGGCGGCGAACCACTCGTGGAACAGTGGGATCGGATCAAGTGCGGCAGCGGGCATTCGGGCGATGATGGGGCACACGGCGGCCGGGCCGCTGCGCTGACGTTGCGAAACGCTGCGCACGCGTTGTCCGACGGCGTTTGACTTGCGGCGGGCGCGGAGCGAAAGCGTGAGGTCTTCCATGTCGCGACATCTCGATACCATTGCAGCGCTCGCCACGCCCGCCGGCACGGGTGCCCTGGCCGTCATACGTATCAGTGGACCAGATACGAAAAGGCTCGCGCACGACGTGCTCGGGCGGGTGCCCGCCGAGCGGCAGTCGACGCACGGCGATTACCGCGACCAGGCGGGATTGGTGGTAGACAGCGCCCTGTTCACGTTTTTCCGCGGTCCGCGCTCGTATACGGGGGAAGATGCGCTTGAAATCTCCTGTCATGGAAGCCCTTTTATTTCGCAACAAATTGTAAGCGATTTGTTTAAGCGTGGGTGTCGCCCGGCAGGACCTGGCGAATTTACGCAGCGCGCCTTTTTACATGGCCGAATGGATCTAATTCAAGCGGAAGCTGTTATGGATTTGATACAAGCTCGGAGCGAACGGGCGCTCGCGGCGGCGAACCAGCAACTTCGTGGCTCACTCGGTCGCCGAATTAATGCGTTGATTGACCGTCTGCTCGTGGTGCTGGCGCGAATTGAGGCACACATCGACTTCCCCGACGAGGATCTGCCGCTCGAAGATCGATGCCTCGTCCAGCGCGAGCTTGAGCAATTGGCCGTGGATACTGCACGGTTGTCGGCCACCAGTCGATATGGCGAACTGCTTCGTGACGGGATTAAAACGGTCATACTCGGTGCGCCCAACGTCGGCAAAAGCAGCCTGTTAAACCAGCTGGTGGGTCGGGAACGGGCGCTCGTCAGCGCCGAACCCGGCACGACGCGCGATTTTCTCGAGGAACGAATCATCCTGGGGCCGCACTGTCTCCGGATTATTGATACGGCGGGCTTGAATCCCTCCCCTGCCCCGTTGGAGAAGCTTGGAATGAAGAAGACGCTTGAACGGGCGGCCGAGGCGGATCTTTTTCTGCTCATACTGGATGCCAGTCAGCCAAGTTCGTCGTTGCCACCTGAGGTTTTGTCTCGCGTGCAAAGCGAGCATGCGCTCGTGGTGATTAATAAGGCCGATTTGCTGCCCGAGCGGGTTCCTCCCCTGCCCTTTGACGTCAGCCCGGAGAAGGTTGTTTTGGTTTCGGCTCTGACCGGTTATGGCCTGGAGGCGTTGAGCGCCGCCATCGTGGCGATGGCAGACGGCTTCAGGCCAGAGAACGACAGTGAGATGGTGGCAGTGAATTCGCGGCACGCGAGTGCCTTGACGGACGCGGGACAGGCGCTGGCCCGAGCGACGGCCCATCTGTGTCAGGCAGGACCAACGGAGCTGGTGGCGAGCGACCTGCGCGTCGTGCTCGCGGCGTACGGAGAGATCACGGGAAAAGTGGACAACGAGAGGATGCTCGATCAGTTGTTCGCCACGTTCTGCATCGGAAAGTAATCGCGGGAGTCCCTGAGCGACACTTTCATCCGATCGGGGCTGTTCTACGTGATCTTTAGCGAAATTCATTTTGACGTCATCGTTTGCGGCGCCGGCCATGCCGGCGTGGAGGCCGCGCTTGCCTCCGCACGGATGGGTGCGTCGACCTTGTTGCTCAGTGGCAACATCGATACGATTGCCCAGATGAGCTGCAACCCGGCGATTGGTGGTCAGGCAAAAGGACAGATCGTCCGGGAAATCGACGCGCTCGGGGGTGAAATGGCCATCAACACCGATGTCACCGGGATTCAGTTTCGCTTGTTGAACGAGTCCAAGGGGCCGGCGGTTCAGGCGCCGCGTGCCCAGTGCGACAAGAAAGCCTATCAATTCCGGCTCAAGCACACACTGGAACTTCAACCCAACTTGCAAATTTTCCAGGCTACAGTGACAGAGCTGATCATCGACAGTGGCCGTGTTCGAGGCTGCTGGACGAATCTGGACATTGAATTTCATGGTCACACGGTCGTTGTAACGACTGGAACATTCCTGCGCGGGCTCATGCACATTGGACAAAACCGCAACGAAGGCGGCAGGCTGGGGGACTTCAGCGCAAAAACCCTTTCGGCCAACCTGCTGGACGCAGGAATCCAGCTCCGTCGATTGAAAACAGGGACCCCGCCTCGCGTTCTCGGACGCAGTCTCGATTTTTGCAGGATGCAGGAGCAAAAGGGCGACGTGAACCCCACCTTTTTCTCGTTCCACGATACGCGCGACGAGGGATCCTTGTTCCACGTGGAACATACCGGCGAACGTAAGTTAGGCTGGTCCCCCGGATGTGAACAAGTTTCGTGCTGGATGACCTACACGACTCCGGAGACCGCCCAACTCGTCCGCGACAACCTTCATCTTTCCGCTATGTATAGTGGACTCATAGAGGGCGTTGGGCCAAGGTATTGCCCAAGTATTGAGGATAAATTCGTGCGGTTCGCCGACAAACCGAGGCACTTGCTTTTCCTTGAACCAGAGGGCCGGGCAACGAACGAATTTTATGTGAATGGCCTGTCAACAAGTCTGCCGTTCGACGTGCAACTCAAGATGGTTCGCACGATTCCGGGCATGGAAAAGGCAGTTTTGCTTCGGCCGGCCTATGCGGTGGAATACGACTTTGCGCCTCCCACTCAGATCTTCGCCACAATGGAGTCAAAGATCGTCGAGGGGCTGTTCTTCGCTGGCCAGATTAATGGCACCTCAGGGTACGAGGAGGCAGCATGCCAGGGGTTGGTCGCAGGCGTGAATGCGGTGAGCAAGGTGAGGGGAGTGCCACCGTTGGTGATCAGCCGACAGGAAGCGTACATTGGGGTATTGATTGATGACCTCGTAACCAAGGGCACCAATGAACCCTATCGCATGTTTACGAGTCGGGCCGAACACCGGCTGCTGTTTAATCACGGCAGCGCAGAACTACGGCTTGCTCATCATGCACATGCGCACGGTCTGGTGTCCGAGTCCCGCCTCGCCAGGATCAAAGCCAAGCGGTTGAAAATTGAGTTCTGGGTAGATCGGCTGGAACGTGAACGCGGTTCGAACGGCACCTGGGCCGAGTTGCTCAGACAAGATCGCACGGCCGATATGCCCAAGGATTTCACATCCGAATCCCGAGAAATCCGCGAAGAGGTCGTTTATCGTGTGGCCTATAGGGGCTACCTGGAACGGGAAAGAAGGCAGGTCGAAAAACTCAGCGATAGTGAGCAAGTGAAAATTCCATTATCTCTAAACTTTTTGACTATGAAAGGCTTACGTCGTGAGAGCGCGCTAAAGTTAGCCGAATTACGCCCGCTCACCCTCGGGCAAGCCAGCCGCATCAGTGGGGTGAACCCGGCCGACATCAGCGTTCTCATGGTCTGGCTGCAAGCGGGCAGGGGAACGCGTCCGCCCTCGACCGCTGACGATCGTGGCCCGTGACACGGAGGGAAGCCGCCAAACTTTGGTCGTGGATAACCCCTCGAGGACCGCAGCGTACCTTGCCCTGACCGGAGAGCGTCGGCGAGAAACCCGCGAGTTTCTCGCCCGCAAAATCTCCGCCGTCACCACCAACATCGTTTGGGAGGTGGGCTGTGGTCACGGGCACTTTCTCACCGCGTACGCGCAGAGCCACCCCGACCAGCAATGTGTCGGCATCGACATCAGCAGCGACCGAATCGACCGTGCTCAGCGAAAACGCGAGCGAGCCCGGCTGCCGAATCTCTGCTTCTTTCAAGCGGAAGCGCGGCTCTTCCTGGAGGAATTTCCGCCGTCACTCGCCCTGTCCTCCATCTTTATCCTCTTCCCCGACCCATGGCCAAAAGTTCGGCATCACAAACATCGCATTCTGCAAACGGCATTTCTCGATCAGGCCGCCGCGCGTGCCACCCCTGATTGCCGTCTGTATTTCCGAACTGACCATCTGCCGTATTTCCGTGCCGCCGCCGCCCTCATCGACGCCCATCCGCGCTGGCAAAACGCCGCCGAAGCCTGGCCATTCGAGTTTGCCACGGTATTTCAGCAACGGGCCCCACTGCATTACTCGCTCATCGCAGCGCCACGACAATAAGATGATCATGGGAAAAACCGGAATTCACTAATGGTTGCCACTCACACCGCAGCCCCCGATTTCAGTGGTTGACGGAGGGGAGGGCGCTGGCCTTTTCTCTCCGTTCCTTTTCTCCCATCTGTATCGCGCGCGCATGTCACGGGTCACCACACTCGCCACCGTCCTTATCGTTCTCCTCTCCGGCAATTCACTCTTAGCCGCGGAAGGCGTTGCCCCCGGACCAGCCATACTCGTTGATCTTGGTGGCGGCTGGGCAATTACCAATTCAATGGTCACCGGCTGGGTGATTTCCATCCTGCTTGTACTCCTCCTTCGGTGGCTGATCGGTCGTCCGTCGATCATCCCGTCCCGTGGACAGGCCGTCATCGAATCGTTGATGGAAGGGCTACAGGGTATCTTCGAACCGATCGTCGGCCCGCGCGCATTTCCCGCGACGTTTCCCATCCTGATCACGTTCTTCGTGTTCATTCTATTCCATAACTGGATGGGGCTCATCCCCGGGGTTGGGACACTGGGCTGGGGGCACGAGGTGGACGGCCACTTCCATCTGACGCGTCCGTTCATTCGTCCACACAACTCCGATTTCAACGGCACCATCGCCCTGGCGCTCATCTCATTCGGAGCCTGGGCCATCATCGTCTTCAAATTTGCCGGCCCCAGGACGATCCTGTGGGATCTGTTCGGCAACAAGGCCGAGAAGAACGAGACGCCGGCCTGGCTTTATCCCATCCTTTCGCTGGTTTTCCTCGTGGTTGGGATGATCGAGGTATTCTCGATTGCGATACGCCCATTCACCCTTTCGGTCCGCCTTTTCGGCAACATCTTCGGTGGCGAAAATCTGCTGCACGGCACATTTTTTGTGTTCGTGTTCTATTTCATGGAACTCCTGGTCGGCCTAATCCAGGCACTCGTTTTTACGCTGCTGACCGCCGTCTATATCGGCCTGCTCTGCAACCACGAAGGTGGCGAACACGCGCATGACGATAAAGCCAGCCCGGCCGCGGGAACCCATCACTAACCCTCTCCCGTCGGGAGCGTGCCTTCGAGCGCGCACGGCGGAAACCAACAAGAAAAAGTAAAGCCACATCACATGATCACCATCATCGCTGAACTGCAGGGCAATATTGCCAGCGCGTTCGGTCTTCTCGGCGCCGCCCTCGGCGTCGGACTCATCGGCTTCAAGGCCGCTGAAGCCGTCGGCCGCAATCCCGGCGCCTCCGGCAAGGTCCTTGTCCAGGCCATCATCGGCATGGCGCTCGCGGAAGGTCTCGGCATTCTCGCCCTCTTCCTCGCCCGCTAAAGCCTGATTATCGGCAGCGTAGAGACCTGCGCTGCCCTCACTCCTTCCTCGTCATGACGCTGCCACTCTTCCTCGCCGCCGTCGAGTCCGCCGCCGCCACCGGTGGTGGTCCCGTGGACGGACTTCGACAGACGCTCGAGCATTTCGGTGTGGAGCCGAAATATATCATCATGCAGGTGATCAGTTTTCTGATCGTCCTGGGCGTGCTGTATAAATTCGGAATCAAGCCCGTCACCGCCACGATGGAGGAACGCGCGCGGAAGATAGAGGCGGGGATCAAGCATGCGGAAGAGATGCACGCGAAACTCGCCGCCACTCAGGTCGAAAGCACCGCCATCATTAAAAAAGCGCAGGTCGATGCCACCCGGATCATCGACGAAGCGAGAAAGACGGCAAAAGAGTTCCTCGACCGTCAAACCCAGGAGGCGACCGCCAAAGCAAACGATGTAATGACCAAGGCGCAGGAAGCCATTCAACTCGAGCACCGGAAAATGCTTTCCGATGCGCGCCATGAAATTGCCCGCCTTGTCGTCACGACGACGGAACGGGTGCTCGCGAAGAGACTCAACGACGCCGACCGGGCTGCATATAACGAGACGGCCGCGCGCGAGCTCACTACACTCTGAGCGGGCTCGGTCCGCCTTCACCTTCCCGAATTCCTCCCGCGCGTCATGGCCTCCGGCAAAAAACAAACTCTGCAGCTCGCGCGTCAGTTTTTCCAGCTGTCGATCATCGATGGAGCCATTTCCACGGAACGCGTAGCCGGCGTGCTCGAATATATAGAAAAACACCGGCCCCCCCATACGCTCGCCGTATTGAAGACCTATCAGCGCCTCGTCGCCGCCGAAGTCGCGCGCGGCCAGGCCGTGGTCGAACACGCCGGCCCGATGGCTGCGACCGTGCTTGCCTCCGTGGCTGCAGCCATGAGCAAGCATTATCAGCGTCCGGTCACCAGCGTCCCCCAACGCAATGATGCGCTTCTCGCCGGCTTGCGCGTGCGGGTGGGGGATGACGTCTACGAGTCATCCATCGCCGGTCAGCTCGCTGCGCTTGCGGCATCAGTATAATTTTTTCCACTACACGGTTCTCCCTTCCGCCACCCTTTCCGATGAGCAACGTTCTCGAACAAATCGAACAACAGATCGCCCGACTTTCCTCCAAAACGGTGCGAAAGAACACCGGTCATATCCGGGCCGTCGCCGACGGTGTCGCGCGGATCGAGGGGCTGTCCGATGTGATGTATAACGAGATGGTCCAGTTTCCCGGCGGCGCCATCGGAATCGCCCTCAACCTCGAGGAGGACGAGGTCGGCTGCGTCGTGCTGGGCGACATTTCCGTGCTGAAGGAGGGCGATGAAGTCCAGACGACGGGCCGCCTGCTTTCGGTCCCCGTCGGCAAGGCATTGCTGGGCCGCGCGGTCGACGCCCTGGGCAATCCCCTCGATGGCAAGGGGCCGCTCGGCGCGCAAGAGACTTACCCCGTGGAGAAAATTGCCCCTGGCATCATCGTCCGCAAATCGGTCTCGCAACCCCTCTTCACCGGCATCATGGCGATCGATTCGATGATCCCCATTGGACGCGGCCAGCGCGAGTTGATCATCGGTGACCGCGGCACTGGTAAGACGACCATCGCAATCGATACGATCATCAACCAGGCGAAAATCAACAAGGTCGGACTCGCGAGCGGCGACCCCAAGTTCCGCCCTGTATACTCGATCTACGTAGCCGTTGGCCAAAAGAATTCCAATATCGTACGCACCATTGGCGCACTCGAGGCCGCGGGCGCTTTCGAATATACCGTTATAGTTTCCGCATCCGCCTCGGACAATCCGGCCAACCAGTATCTAGCCCCTTACTCCGGCGCCGCGATGGGAGAATGGTTCATGGAAAACGGCATGGATGCTCTGATCGTCTATGATGATCTTTCCAAGCACGCCGTCGCCTACCGCCAAATCTCGCTGATTCTCAAGCGGCCCTCGGGCCGTGAGGCGTATCCCGGTGACGTCTTCTACCTTCATTCCCGTCTGCTCGAACGCGCCGCGCGACTCGAAGGCAAAGGCTCGCTCACCGCGCTGCCCATCATCGAAACGCTGGCCGGCGACGTCTCCGCCTACATCCCGACGAACGTCATCTCCATCACCGACGGCCAGATCTTTCTGGAAACCGATCTCTTCAACCAGGGTATCCGTCCCGCGGTTTCCGTCGGTCTCTCGGTTTCCCGCGTGGGCTCGGCGGCGCAGATCAAAGCGACGAAGCAAGTCGGTGGAAAACTGAAGGGGGAGCTGGCCCAGTTCCGCGAACTCGCCGCCTTCGCCCAATTCGGCTCCGACCTCGACGCCAAGACCAAGGCCCAGCTGGACCGTGGTTCGCGCATCGTCGAACTCTTCAAGCAACCCGCCTTTAACCCCATTCCGATTGAACTCCAGGTCGCGGTCCTTTTCGCGATGCAAAGGAGCTTTTTTGATTCGGTCGATGTGAAGAAAATCGTGGCCGCGGCCCAATCGCTGAAGGACTTCTTTGCCGCCCGCAAACAAGCGCTGTTGACCGACATCCGCACCAAGGCCGCGCTGGACAAGGATCTCGAGGCCATGCTGCAGGCAGCCTGCGAAGAGTGGAAGAGCTCCTACACCGCCTGATGTTTGGATTCTCGCTCTTCGATTTCCGACTCGGCGCGACGCACTGAGCGCAATCGATATCCGAGAGTCAAAAATCGAAAAACCTTCCGATGGCTTCAACCCGCGACATTCGCCGGCGCATAAAGTCGGTCAAGAACACCCGCCAGATTACCAAGGCGATGGAGCTCGTGGCCGCTTCGAAGATGAAGAAGGCCCAGCAGGCTGCCCTCGCCGGCCGGCCCTACGCCGAACTCATGGCGCGCATGCTCGGTGCACTGGCCGAACGGGTGGAGGAGTCGCAGCATCCGTTCCTCGTGCGCCGGGAACCGCGGAACCGGGGCATCCTGTTAGTAAGTACAGATAAGGGTCTCGCCGGGCCGCTGAACGCGAATCTGTTCAAGCTGGTGGCGGATATCAAGACGCCGGCCAAGTACGCGGTGATTGGCCGCAAGGGTGCGCAGTTCATCGCCCGTACACATCGAAACTTTCTGGCGGACTTTACCGTCAGCGATTACGTCGCGTTCAGCGAGGTGAAGGTCGTCGCCGAGTTCATGGTGAAGCAGTATCTCGACGGCGCGATCGACACCGTGGAGATTCTCTGGCCGCGCTTCCGGAACACGCTGATTCAGGTTCCGACGCTGCTCCCGCTGCTGCCTCTCACGAGCGTCCGCGATGTGGTCGCGGACTTGCACGCGACGACCGGTCAGGCCGGCGGGAAGACAAAGGGCCACGAGAATCAGATGCTGTTCGAACCTTCGCCCGAAGTGGTGCTGGACGCGTTATTACCGCTATATATCAACCGGGAGATCTACCAGCAGGTGCTCGATGCCAAGGCTTCCGAGCATAGCGCGCGGATGGTTGCAATGAAGACGGCGAAGGATAACGCCACAAAGCTCCTGAGCGACCTCACCCTCGAATATAACAAGGCGCGTCAGGCTGCGATCACCCAGGAAATCCTTGAAATCGCCGCGGCTCAATTCGCCGCCGACTAGGCCTCCGACCCTTCACCCACCGTCCCGTCGCGCTCGACCCACCTCTCTATAATGAATACCGGCAAAATCGTCCAAGTGATCGGCCCCGTCGTTGACGTGCGGTTCGCGGAACACGAGATTCCGCCGCTCCTCCAGGCGCTCACGATCGAATTCACGGCCGCCGGCCGGCCGCAGAAGCTCACGGTTGAAATCCAGCAGCATCTC
>JBBRCR010000059.1:0-24081 GCA_038204695.1 Opitutales bacterium
GCTGAAATGCCACTCTCCCAATCCCTGCCGGGGTGATAAAGCCGATCCCTGTAATCTTGACCGGCCTGCGGTTCATCCCTGCGGGGGTGCCGGAAATGCCAATCTAATTGTGGTCCCCTTGCCCTTGAACGACTCGAGCGCAAACGTCGCTCCGTGCGCACCCGCTAAATGCCGGCAGATGCTGAGCCCGAGCCCCGTTCCGCTTGTCTTGCTACTAAAACCTCCATGTAAAGCTCGCTTTACGCGCTCCGCTTCCATCCCAGTCCCGTTGTCTTCAACTACCATTTCAATTTGCTCGTTCTGATGACCAAACGTCACTGTCACCGTAGATGCACCCGCTTCGAGCGAGTTTTTTAACAGATTTTGAAGAATTCGCATCAGTTCGAATCGAGAACCACGAACCCATACAAGTGGTAACCCCGCTAATCGAATTGCCGAACTCCCAAAAAAAATAACCTGCTTAACTTCGGTAGCAATGTTAACTAGGTCGACTCGGGCAAACTCCGTAGCCTGCCTTGAGGCCAACCGCCAGTTTTCCGACAAATGGTGACAATATTCAGCAGCCTTTTCAACCATCGCCGAATACTCTACTAGCTTCTTCGCGGTTTCTGGATCACGTTGACCAATGACTCGAGCTTCTTCAGCGACAAGCGAGGCATATCCTATTACGACGGTCAGCGGGTTATTGAGATCGTGTACTAATTCGACTGACGCACGGGCTTGCCATATCTGTGGGGTATTTTGATCAATTTCTCGTTTCAGCGCGGCGTTCATGTCCACCGCATCTCGCGCAACTTGTGCTTGCGCGCGGCGCAGGCGTGTAGCTTGCGATTGCTTCCGGACCGAATCTATCAGTTCCGGAATGTCCGGCGGCTTGCGAAGATATTGATTGGCGCCCGCAACCATTGCTTGTTGGGCCGTCAACAACGTCCCATATCCAGTTAGCATGATTACTGAGACATGAGGGTCTAGCTTCCGGATCTCCTCGAGGGCGCGAATGCCATCCATTTCTGGCATTCGAATATCGAGGACGACGGCAGCGTACGGCTTCGCCTTCAGCTTCACGAGGGCCTCGCGGGCACGTTCAGCGGTATCAACTGCAAACTCACCTGAAAGACTGAAAGCAATGGATTCCCGTGGACCATACTCGTCATCGACGACGAGCACGGGCGACTTCTCCGCGCTCGGAGACGATGCGTTGGCCGAAGGTTTAACGGTCTGCACTTGAAAAGGATCGAAAGTTGAGGCTGACCCAGCGGCGCTGGAGCCACCGAGCATAATCGTGTTTGCAGAAGGGATCTAAGGTCTCAAGGCGCTCGCGGCAAGGATTGGTTCACCGATTTATCCATGCACCACGCTGCGACCGGCAGCTGACCCAAAATGGAGCGCTCGCGTCGGGGCGCCAGCGAATCAAGGACCCCCTTCGATCTACGGCGTCTCGACTTCCGCCACCTGAAGCCAGAACCTTCGCAGTTATCGTTGGCATCGTGAGAAGATCAGGAATTCGTCCCTTCGCGTGAGTGGGTAGGAGTCTCAAAAGGATCGTATGAGGTTGCGCGAGGCTTTTATCGGGTGAGCCTCATAATCGATGCGGCGACTGCCGCGTTTAGCCAAAACAAACGCGAAAATACCGCGGCACGGTATTGGCTTGCAGTTGTACCACCGCCCCTCGCAGCGAATGCCGCGGTTATTCGACCGGCAAGATGCATTCTCATTGGGGGGGGCATCAGTTCCTAGTATTACGCCGTTAGTAATGGTTGATTATTTCTGCACTGCAGCCCACGCGTTGCAGGCATGGAATGGTCGGGTCCGAGTTTTCAGCGGAATGCGAAGCATCTGGCCGGTCTTTCGACCCCGGTAGTGGCGGAGCTTGGACGCAGCGAACGCCGGGTGGCGGCGGCGCGCTATGTCCAGGGATTGCTGCTGCCCGGGCAGCGCAAATGCATTGAGCCGATCGCGGCCACGTTGGGCGTCGATGCGCAAGGTCTTCAGCAGTTTGTCAGCGACAGCCCGTGGAGCGACCATGCCGTATGGAGGGTGGTGGTGCGCCAAGACATCATCCCGCACCTGGAGCCGGGGCCTCAATGTCCGACGGCCATTGTTGTATCATGCGGGCATTCGCGGCACGGTGAGCGCTGCAATCTCGCCGCAGCTATTACGTGTTGGATCGCGGGTATCTCGATCTCTTGCGACTGCACCGACTGCACGCGTCCGGTGCTTCTTCGTCACCCGGCATAAGACCAACACCCGCTGCTACATCGTGGATTTCGCGACCCTGGCAGCGGACACAGGACTGCGTTGCGACCAGACCGCTCGACTCAACTCCGCCAAGGTGCGACGTGGTTATCCCGAGGCGGAGCCTCGCATCAGCTATATCGCTCCGGAGACCAAGCTGTGGCTAATCTTTTTCATCAATCAATTTGCCGTCGATGCGCTGACCGTCGCGTTGATCTACAAACACCGCTGGAGAATCGAACTGTTCTTTTGCTGGATCGTGTGTTGCGGCGTAGCCTTCGACCAATTTGGAGCGAGCCGCGAAAGCAGACGGCAAACGTGGAATCATTTCATCAGAAATGGTAACTCACCGTTGGGAGAAAGCATCCTCATTTTGCGTTTCTCCCGACTCACTTTTGACGGGAATATTCTGGAGGTTTACGCATCCTAA
The DNA here is from genome assembly GCA_038204695.1 of Opitutales bacterium. Classification (GTDB taxonomy): domain Bacteria; phylum Verrucomicrobiota; class Verrucomicrobiia; order Opitutales; family Opitutaceae; genus ER46. Next base: position 2,666 of record JBBRCR010000059.1, read on the forward strand.
TGTTGCCCTGCCAATCCGCCATCTACAACGTTCAGCTATCTTCGCGCAACCATGACCGTGATAATATTAGCGGCAGCCGGATTTTGCCTACTCGCAGGACTTGCCGTCCTGTCAGCCAAGCCACAGCGATTTACCAATCAGGTTTTCTTTGTCACATCACTTTTTTCCGCATTTTGGCTAGTTTGCGTGTGGAAATCGATCCCCCCGATTGATATACTGCCTAAAACTTCATCGCCGGGATTTGTTTTCTGGCTCCGACTCAATGGAGCAATATCAGTTTTATTAACATGGAGCGTGTGGTTGCTCAGCGAATCAATCGTTACGAATTCGCACGAAGTTTGGCGGACCCTTCGGCGCTTTTTGTTTTTGCTTGTGCCATCATCAGTGCTAATCTGGGCGTGTTTTTCTGACCACTATGCTCCGCTCGATAATCGCACGGGAAAAGGGTTATTTTATTTTTTGTTTTCCGCGATTGCGTACGTCATATACATACTTTTAATCGCCAGAAGCCTCAGTCAGATTCGCCAACAACGTGGCCTTTGCCGAGTTGAGATGCAATTTCTCTCGTTGAACTTGGCTATCGGATTTCTACTAGTTTTAGGCCTTACGACTATTGGTAATCTCTTGGATACAGCTTGGCTAAGGCGATCCAGTGTATTTGCCTTTGTTGCTGCTTTCTCGCTCAGCGCATGGGCGATTACTTTTCATCGGACTTTCAACGCCCAACAAATTTTTGTGTCACTGGCGCAACGGATCATCGTAATTATAGCTCTGACTATTGCCGTGGCATTTTCTCTACGCGCTTGGTATGGAATTATTGTAACTCAAGGCGGCGCCATCATCAGCATTGCCACGATCGCCGCCGCCGCATTCTGGCTCGACCGCGGCTCGCGGGGCTGGCTGCAACTCGGCGGCGAGAAGGAACTCGCCGAAATGCGCAGCGCGGTCATCGCGATCGCCCGCGCCGAGTTCAATCAAGAGCGGCTCATTCCCGAATTCGAGAAGGTTCTGATTGACGGTTATGGCGTTCGCTTCGCCGAACTGTTGCTCGCTAACCGTGGCGTCTTCCGCGGCCATACGGTCGAACTGGCGCAATCTGCGATTGCCGTGCCAACGCTCACAGCATCCGGTTGGGCGACACCCGAAAGCCTGCAGCGCCGCCGCTCAACCGACGAGTCAGAGGCGCTACACCGTCTCCTGCTGGAGAAATCGATTTCCGCCATTGTCGCGGTCCCATGCGGGAGTCCAACACCGTCCGGCTATGTCGTCCTCGGCGAAAGACTGAACGGCTGGCCACTCACTTACCCGGAAATCGAACGCTTCATGTCCATCGCCGAGTTGATGGATAACGCCGTCCTGCATTCCCGGCTCGCCGCAGAAGAAGCGCTCAAAGTCCGCGTCGAGCACCTCGCCATAATGTCGCGAGGCCTCGCTCATGATCTGAAAAACCTGATCACCCCGATCTCATCGTTCCTGATTCATAGCGAATCGACGATCGCGCGCGACAGTGTCGAGGGCGAGGTGCATGCCGCCGCCTGGCGGTCGGTCAGTCTGATCAACGACTATATTGGGGAAGCACTATTCTTCGGCAACCGACTCAACCTCAAACTCGAAACCACCCCGATTCAGGCTGTGCTCCAATCGGTCTTCGACATCACCTGTGCTCGCGCCATGAGCAAGAAGGTGAACGTCATCATCGCTGCGCAAGCCGACGATGAGCCGACGATCGACCGGGTCCTCATCCACCGGGTGCTCGCCAATCTCGTCAACAATGCAATCGACGCCTCGCCCATGGACTCCAAAGTTGTCATGTCCGCTTCACGCGCCAACGCCGAGCTACATATCGCAGTATCGGATACTGGAAGCGGCATCGCCCGTGAACACCGCGCCCGGATATTCGAACCGTATTTCACCACCAAACAAATGGGTGACGGCGCACGGGGATTCGGGCTTGGTCTCACCATCTGTGAAAAAATCATCCGACTGCATGGCGGAACAATCCGCGTCGACAGCGAACTTGGCCGCGGCACCACCATGAGCGTCGAACTGCCGGACGCCTTTCCACCTGCCGCGCCCCTTCCCACCGTCGTCGGAGATCAGGCGACATCCACGTGTTCCCCATCCAACCCGGCGGAGCTGGACAAGAGCGAAGGGTGATGTGGGTAGTCGAGGAGTATTTGCCCCGCCCAGTTGGCAAGCGCCTGGCGAGTTGAACGCCGCGGTGACACCGGAAAATTTCCGGGATGGGTGTGCGATGGAGTGCTGGAGCGGCATGCGGACAAGCTCGTCGGGGTGCTCGGTTGCCACGGTCGCTTGGTGCTGTCGAGGACATTGACCGCGATGGCCCAAGGGGAGCAATGGCTGCGGGGCGGCAGCGGGAGCACAAGGTCTGCTCCGCCGAGTATTTTCCCCACGCCGCCATTTCTCATGAGCTGGTTTAGGGTGGCGACAGAACAGCCCCGAGCCGATTCACTTTGATTCACGCTGGTATTGGCCAACCGTCAGCTTCCATCTCCATCGTTATGCTTGTGAACCATTCACTGTGCATCCTCGTTCTCTCGGCGGCAACTTGCGGGAACGCAGTCGCACAATCCTACTATTGGTCTGCGTTCGCAGGACTGCCGCCCCAATTCGGCTCCACTGATCGCGTTGGCACTGACGCGCGGTTCTTCACCCCACTGGGACTCGTCAGCAACACCGCTGGCGTGGTCTACGTGTGTGATTCGAACAATTACACCATACGGCGCATTGCCGCGGACGGCACTGTCAACACCGTAGCCGGGGCGCCCCGTCAGCGCGGTGCCATCGATGGGGTCGCCGGTTCGGCCCGCTTTGGTTACCCCTCTGGAATCACCCTTGCAGGCGGTGCCCTCTACGTTGCCGATTCCAGCAATCACGCCATCCGCCGTGTCACCACCACGGGTACCGTCACGACCTTCGCCGGCCGACTCGGCTTCCCCGGCGCGGCGGACGGCACCGCTGCCAGCGCCCGATTCAATGGACCCTACGCAATCGACGTCGACTTGGAGGGAAACCTGATGGTCGCCGACACCGATAACCACGTGCTTCGAAAAATCACCACCACCGGTGAAGTGACCACGATGGCCGGAGCGCCGGGCATCGCCGGCAGCGCAGACGGCACAGCAAGCAACGCGCGCTTCAATCGTCCGGCCGGCCTCTATGTTTCATCGAATGGGGTGATGTATGTGTCCGACACCTTCAATCATACCATTCGCCGCATCACCACGGATGGAGCCGTCACGACGATGGCGGGCTCGCCTGGCCTTCTTGGCGCCGTGAATGGCACGGGCGCAGCCGCGCGATTCCGCTTTCCGCGCGGAATACTCGGTTACGCGGACGGCACGTTGCTCGTAGTCGACCAGGCTCACGCCGTTCGGCAGATTACCGCCAGCGGTGTGGTCACGACGTACGCGGGTCGATTGGGCGTCGAAGGTTCGCGGGATGGTGCGCGAACGGACGCACGGTTCTTCATACCGCTTGGCCTCTCGTTTTATCCGGGTGGGCTCGTTATCTCCGATTCGTACAATCATTCCATCCGCAAACTGACGATTGCTTCCGGGGAAGTCGCCACGCTCGCCGGCAGTCCCGGAAATTTCGGCCGGGAGGATGGGATCGGCTCCGATGCGCGTTTCAACTACCCAAGCGGAGTTGCCGTGCACGATTCCGGCGACGTCTACCTCGCGGATTCGCGCGGGAACACCATTCGACGAATCTCTCCCCTCGGCGAAGTTGTTCGCGTCGCCGGAGCCGCCAGTGGTGGTGATGCGTACATCGACGGCCCCGCCGAAACTCAAAGTCTCAACTATCCCCACGGCCTGGCGGTCGCACCCGACCGCACCGTGTACTTCTGCGAAATGCAACGACACACGATTCGCGTGCTGCGACCCGACGGATCGGTTTCGATGCTGGCCGGCCGGGAGGGGCTTGCGGGCAGCGCAGACGGAACCGGCGATGCTGCACGCTTCAACTTTCCCTCGGGCATCGCCCTGGATCGTGACGGCAACCTCTTCATCGCCGATTCGAACAATCATGTCATCCGGCGGATCGCGGCGGGAACCAGCAACGTCACCACCTTCGCCGGCCTTGCCCTTGCCGCGGGCTCAGAAGATGGCACGACCAACGCCCGCTTCCGGTTTCCCGATGGCGTGGCGACCGATTCAGAGGGCAGTGTCTATGTTGCCGATACGAGCAACCACACGATTCGAAAAATCACGCCAGCGCGCGAGGTCACGACACTTGCCGGCCTGCCCCAGGCAGACGGAGCGGCCAATGGGTCCGGCTCAGCGGCACGTTTTTCGTACCCCATCGCGCTCGCGGTGGATTCATCAGGCACGGTGTTTGTGGTCGATGCCAATAACATGACCATTCGTCGAATCATCGGGAACACTGTTTCCACCATTGGGGGAGTTACTCAGGTGCAGGGATACCTCGACGGGCCGGGTTTGTCCGCGGTTTTTTTCAATCCGAACGGCATCGCCGTGGGGCGCGACGGCACCCTCTATATATCCGAATCGGGAAACAATATAGTCCGGCGGGGTGAACTTTTGTCCGTGCCAGCCGTATCCGCTCCACCCCGCTCCATCACGGTAGCCGTGGGCAGCACGGGGATCCTGAACGTGTCCGCGACAGGCGGCGCGCTCGCGTATCAGTGGCAGCTTAATGGCGTGCCGCTCGCCGGCGCGACGAGTTCCAACTATACGATCGTGAACGTCACCGCCGCTGCCACCGGGCGGTATTCTGTTTACGTCAGCAACTCGCTTGGCGGCATCACGAGCGACGCGGCAACCCTCACCGTCGCGCCGGCGGGAGATGCCGGTCGAATCATCAACCTCTCAATCCTGTCCACGCTCTCCGCCCCGGACGACAATTTCACCATGGGCTTCGTCGTCAGCGGCAGCGGCAGCGGCACAAGCGTCACCAAACCACTGGTGATTCGGGCGGCCGGACCCTCTCTCGGCGCACTGGGCGTACCCGGAACGGTGGATGATCCACAATTGGAGCTCTTCTCCGGGACAACCAGTGCCGGCGGAAATAACAACTGGGGCGGCGCAGCGGGCCTCGCCACGGCGATGAGCAATGTTGGCGCGTTTCCTTATGTCAGCCCGAGTTCACGCGATGCCGCCGTTGCCGCGTCCTTCTCCAGCGGCAACAGTTCGGTTAAAATCTCCGCCGTCGGCAACGCCACCGGCGCCGTGATCGCCGAAATCTATGACGCCACGCCCGCCGGTACCTACACCGCCAGCACACCGCGACTGATCAATGTCTCCGTATTGAAGCATATCGGCAGCAGCCTCACGGCAGGGTTCGTCATTGGTGGCTTCACGTCGAAGGCCGTGCTCATTCGTGCCATCGGCCCCACGCTCAGTGGAGCGCCGTTCGGCGTGGACGGCGCGGTCCCTGACCCGCAGCTCAGATTATTTTCCGACAAAAGCCTCCTCGCCTCGAATGACAACTGGGGCGGCACTGCCGCCCTGAGCGCCGCGTTCCGTCAAGTTGGCGCCTTCTCGCTGCCGTCCAGTTCGCGTGACGCCGCCATCGTTACCGCTCTGGATCCGGGGAACTACACCGTTGAAGTCAGCGGGGTCGCGGGTACGACGGGCCCAGCGCTGGTGGAGATCTACGACGTGCCGTGACAGCGGTTCGCGCTCCCGCTGGAACTTCAGCTGGTTCGTTGTTGGTTCCAGTAACTCACCCACGCGCAAGCTGCGCGCCAACGCAGACGCCAACGAACAAACGAAGCTTCGGCCACGTCGAGGGAAGCACAGCCGCATATCCACGACTGGACGCTCGTGACAGCGGCGATGTGATCAACGGGTTCCCGGGCGATCACCCGCCCATGTCCCCGATCATGGCGCACGGCCGCGCACGGCCCCCGGAGTTTGGGCGAGACAGCCAGAGCGCTGCCAGGCACCCTCCGCCAGATGACCGCTTGCGAACAAACCGGATCGTAACGCTTGCGCCCGTGGTGCGTCTTTCGCCGAACTGTCACCCCGCGTGCTCCCTGCCATGAGCCTTTCCCTCATATCCCGTTCCTCGAGAATCCTCCGCTATGCGCTCCTTGCCACGATGGCCACCGGTGTTGCGGGCATGCTGCTGGCGCAGGACAAGCCTAAGAAGGCAGACCGCGAATCGAAGCGTGACGCCGCCGCGAACACGAAGGCGAAGCCAGATTCGGACGAGAAAGGACTGGTCCGGCTGCGTGAACACTTCGAAATCAGTGATGATGCAGAGTGGGAATTGATAGCTGCGCGCATCATCAAAATCGGTGAACTGCGACGCGCTTTGGCGGTCGGCAGCCCCGGGCTAATCGGCGGACCGATTGGGGATAAGAAGAAGGCGAGCAATCGGTTTAAGAGTCCCGAGCAGGAAGCTTTGCGAACCGCTCTGAAGGACAATCTTCCCGATGCGGAGATCAAGCTGCGGCTGGCCCACAGTCACGATGTTTACCGGGACAACGAGGCGCGCCTGGCAAAGGCGCAGGAAGAATTGCGTGCGGTACTGACGGTGCGCCAGGAAGCCGTGGCCGTAGTCACCGGACTCTTGCCGCCGTAACCACGTGAAACGCGCGTTACGTTAGCCGGTCCCGCAGATCCTCGACCAGTGCACGTCCGGCGGAAACGCGTACTTGATGCCGAATTCCTCGGTGCGAAATTGGCGTGCGTACGGCAGCGTCTCCGACCGCGCTGCGCGAGTTGAACATCGACGTAATCCGCCATCCGCGGTAACGCGTCGGGAGCCCGAACTCCACCAGGTCCGAGTCCGTCGCAATCCGCATGTCGCGGTCAAAGCAATCGTCCACGTCCTTCAGGAACGCACCATCGTCTTGCGATTGGTGTCTTCGGGCATTGCCGGTCTGCCCAGTGCCGCCCACGCTTGGCGCAACTTCCGCATGAAAATCTGCATTTACGGCATCACCGGCGTTCCCCTCGGCAGGCACAACGTGAAGGACCCTCGGCTGGACCTTGCCGACAAGTTGGTCGAAGCGAAGAAAAAGGTCTACGCCCAGGTGGAGGTGGTGGGACCCGAGGAGGCGCTGAAAGCCGATGTGATCATGACGTCCACGGACAGCCGGCTCGAACTGGTGCTGCAGGACTTGGAATTTGTGGAGACGCGGCTCGCCCGCAATCCCACGCCGGAGGAAGCGGCCGTGCTGCAGAAAATGAAGTCCGCGCTGGAGAGCGAACAGTTCATCACCGCGGCCGGACTGAGCGCGGCGGAATGGCAGGCGACAGAGGCGCACGCCTTCCTCACCGCGAAGCCGGTGACAGTCGGCACAACGGAAGAGCTCGCGCACTTCGACGAATTCCTCGTGCGCGTGCTCGCGGAGAGCAACATCATCTGTTTCGTGACGGTGGGTGGATTGGAAAACCGTGCCTGGCCCATCAAACGCGGACTGACCGCACCCGAGGCAGCAGCGACGATTCACACCGATTTGCTCAAGAGCTTTATTCGCGCCGAGGTGATCGGCTGGGCGGATTTCGTTGAAGCGGGCGGCGAGAAGCAAGCGAAGCACGCGGGCAAGCTCCGTCTCGAGCAACGCGCGTATGTGATTCAGGACTACGACGTCGTTAATTTTCGGGTGAACAAATAATCGCGCTCGCGCGGTTGGCGCGGCGGCGAAGGGGATGGCACCAAATCGCCGGCGCTCCCAGCTACGATCTCTGACGTGTGCCCGCGCGCCGGCCGAGTCACGGCCAATCGCGATTGCGCATGAACGTGCGTTCGACGACGGGTTTGACCTGCCTTTGCTGGGAGACGGGAAGCAGTGTGAGGAGGTCACCCATCTCTTTCATGCGTTGGAGCCGCTCCTCCTCGGCGAGCATGGCCAGAGCCACGCCGTCGTTGCGGAAAATCCAGAACGATCCGAAGCGAAGGCCTGGATATTTCTGGAGCGCCATTTCGAGCCGGCCATGCGCGGTCGGCAACTCCCGGTCCTTGAAAACCGGCGGTTTCTCCTCCTGCACGACGTAGCTCGGCAGCCGGATAATCGTATTACGCGGCGGGTCAATCTCCCGAAGGTCAGGCGCGGGCTCGGCCCGCTTCTCTACCGCCGTCACATTAAATTTCGGCGTCGCTGCCGCGAGATTCGAATTAACACTCTGCCCGTTTACGTGCGGGCGGGAGGGCAGCGGAACCGGCGCCCCGAGAGGACGCTTGATGAGCGGTGACGGCTGTTCTGTCGAAACTGGCAGTCCGTCTTCGCGCACGATCTTGTAATCATCTTTCGCGAGCAGCGGTGACCGTTTTTCGGTAGCGACGAGACCCTCGCCGAAAACCGCGGCCATCACCCAGAGCGACACGAAAGGGGTACGTGTAATGGCGCCAAAAGAGAACCGATTTCCCCTTCTCTTCCGAGCAATTTCGGCGGAGCAAGGGGCGTCCGCCGGGGTTGGAATTGTTTACGAAAGCGGATGGCCAACAGCTGCGATCCCCGGCGGGGGACGCATCGAAAATGCAGTCTGCAAGTAGCGCCCGCTTCCACCCGCTGGCGCTCGGAAACCGAAACAGCTGATGAGCGCCGACCCAACAGCTGAACTCCGCCAGCGGCTCTATGTTTTCGGCTGAATGCTCTTGGCCATCTTGCCCGCTCTGCGGCGAACGTCGGCGTCCTTGGTCGTTTTGGTGATTTTTTCCAGAACGCCCTTCACCGCCCCGGCATGCGGCGTCGTCGCCAACGACTGGGCGAGTTCCACGGCGGCGAGTTCGGCTTCGGTCTGCACTGCCGGGTCTGCGAGATAGGGTTGCAGCATCTGCATGCCTTCGATCCGGTTCAGACTCCCCAGTCCTGAGACGATCACCAGCTTCTCCTCTTTCGTACGAACGGAGCGATTCGCGTCCACAAACCAGGCGAGCGCGTCGAGCTTCGTTGCATCGCGTCCCGAGGCCACATTGGCGGCCATGCGACTGCCGCCGCGCAAAGCGATTTCCCGGTTTGCCGGATTTGAATCATTCTTGGCAATGTCCAGCAGCAGAGTGGCGGGCCGCGCATCCGGCCAGTCGGCCAGGCAGCGCAGGGCGGTCGTACGGACCTGGGCGTCGCTGTCGTTCAGCGCCGCCTTCACCGTATCGAAAGCCTGGTTACTGCCGCCCGTGGCCTTCACGATGGCGCCGAGCGGGCGCAACAACGAACACTTGGTCGGCGCATCCTTGGCTGAGCGCAGTGCGGTCAGAACCGGATCCGCCCGCTTTTCCGGAGGCGTGATCTTCATCGAAACGCCGTACACGGCGAGGTCTGCCGGAACTTTGACGCCATCGTCCTTGCATTCGGTGGACAGGCGGATCAATTCCGGCAAGTCAGCCGGGCGTGCCACCTGCGCCAGCGCACGAAACGCCGCCTTGCGGATTTCGACGTCTCCGTTCGCCGCCATTTTCAATAGAGTAGGGCTCGCGCCTTCGGCTCTTCGCATCCCCAACAGGCCAATCAATTTCACGCGCATTGCGGCATCCACGGACGGTAATGCCGCGAGAATCCTGGCGTTGGTATCCGCTCCGCCAATCAGGCCGAGGCTGGTCAGCGCTGCACCGGATTCGGCCGGACTGTGACCCGCGGTCAAAGCGCGCAGCAGGATAGCCTGGCTGGATTTGCCGTCGTCGATCCGCGGAAGAACCTGGAGTGCGGCCACGCGAACGTTTTCGTCGCCCTTGTTGGCGCGTTCCAGCACAGCCGGGAGAGCGGAGCGATCGCCGCGGTCGCCGAGAACCTGGACAAGGAGCGCCTGTTTTTCCGCCGGCAATTTGGGCAATTCCGCGGCGAGCCTCCGGGTCACGTCCGAACCGGATAACTCGCGGGCCGCACGCCAGGCCGCGGCCAGCATCGCCTTGTCGTCGCTGTTGAGCTGTTTCACGAGCAGCGGAATACCAGCGGATTCGCGCGCGGTGATGGCACCGCACATCGCCGCGGTGCGGATGTGATTCGGGAATCCGATGTCGCACATACGATCATAAATACCCGCCGCCTCCGTCCGCTTGCGGTTCACCACGAGCGTATCGGCACAGGTAAGACTCGCATCGGCAAATGCGATCTGCAACGGGCCACTCGCGCGAGCGAGAGCCTCCTGCAACTTCTTCGCCGCTTCCACGCTGCCGATCCGACCCAGTGCGGCGGCCGCCGCGGTCGAAACATCCGTATTTGAATTGGCCAGCAGTTTCCCGAGGGCCTCCGTCGCCTGGGCGTCGCGCCGGAAGCCGAGGGTATTGATGACGCCCACCAGCAACGTCCCCTGTGTCTTCCCCAAGGCCGTGCGCAGCGCGGCGCCCGCGGCCGGGTCCGCCATGGGTTCGAGGGCATGGCGCGCCATATGCGCCAGCTTCTCGTCGGTGAGCAGCGCGGCCAGCGCCGGCACCGCCTCCTTTGTACCGATGATGGCGAGGCGGTGACACGCCACCGCCTTGTCGTGCTGGGTACTGGCGGCGGACTCCAGGGTGGCGATCAACGCGCGCACTTCCTGGTCCCGGGGCACGCTGCTGGTGAGGGGCGTACCCTGGCCGAAAATGGCGGAGGGTGCGGTGGCCGCCAGCAGCACAGCGAGCGTGATTTTCAGACTGGTTTTTACGAAAGACATTTTGGCCCTTTCTTTCCTCGTGATGGTTTTGGAGTTTGTGCGATGGCCTTCAGATCCGCCACGGCTCACGTTTGGCGCGGGCCCGCATCCGATTGGCTTCCTCATCCCCGATGAATTCGTTCTTCACCGGATCGTACGCGAGCTTGCGGCCGAGCTGCCATGAAATGTACGCCGCGTGACTCGCGATGTGCGACTGGCAGGCCACGTCGCCGTTGGCGGACGTCAGCGCCCTTGATTTCACGCAATCGAGAAATTCGCGAAGGTGGGTGCCCGGGTGCGTGCCTGCCCCGGCCTTCAAGGTCCGCTCGCCCCGGAGCGACTCGGGATACACTTTGAACTCTCCGCGGTCGCCCGTTTCAATCCAGCCTTCATCACCTTCATATCGCACGCTACAGGTGCCCATCCCCAGCCAACCGGTCTCGCGCATGACGAGTTTCACTCCGTTGGCATAGCGGGCGGTGCAGCCCTCCTTGGTCGGCTGGTATTCGATCGGCACCGTCTTGTCCGCGGTGTTCGCCCATTGGCAAAGGTCGATCGTGTGTGAGCCCCATTCCAGGATCCCGCCGCCATGGAAATCGAAATGATTGCGCCACGCACCGGCGACATACTTCGAGTTGTAGGGTCGCCATGGGCACGGACCGAGCCACATCTCCCAGTCGCAAACATCCTTCGCCGGTTGGGGCTCCGCCGGCAGCCATTCGAGCTTTGTGCCGGGCGAGAGCGTGTTCGCATGCACCGTGTGGAGCTTGCCGAGCTTGCCGGTGCGGGCCAGTTCCGCGGCAAACATGAAGTTGCTCACGTTGCGCCGCTGCGTGCCAGCCTGATAGACCCGGCCATACCGTCGCATCGTTTCGGCGAGCGCCACGCTGTCGGCGATGTTGGTTGAACAGGGCTTCTCGCAATACATGTCCTTTCCGGCCTTGGCCGTGAGGATCGAGGCGAGCGAGTGCCAGCGATCGCCTGTCGCGATCAGGAGGGCGTCAATATCCTTCCGCGCCAGTAGCTCGCGGAAATCCTGATACATGGCGCAGTCTTTGTTTTCGTTCTTCTGGTCCGCCATTTCCTTCACCGCCAGGCGGCGTTCTGCGCGGACATCGGCAATGGCGATAAACTGGACGTCAGGTTCGTGGAGCAACACCTGGAGATCGCTGCCGCCACGGCGGCCGATGCCAAAGCCGCCCATCACCACGCGATTACTCGGTGCGACTCCACCGTCGCGGCCAAGCACCCGTCCTGGGACGATCATCGGCAGCATCACACCACCGCCCGCGGCCATCATCGACTTCTTGAGGAATGAACGGCGCGTCAGCGCGTTCCCGTACGTGAGTTTCTTTTTCATGATCAAGGTTCTTCTTTGCCGACCGTGTGCTGTTCAGGGGTTCTGGTGAAGGGGATGGATGATTTCGGATTTCAACGGGCGTTCGCGAGCCAGAGCAGGTCGTCGTCCCTCGCACGGCGAGCGGCCTCAGAGTGCCACCGCCTCATCGGACGCGAAACCTGCCGCGAACAAACCGTCACGACGGCAGAATTGTCGCGCACAAGCAACGGGCTTCATGGTTGGGATAAGGGCTCGGCGTCCGCGCAAACTAGCAGAATACCGCCCGCGACTCTCCGCGGAACTTGGCCTAGGGTGGGCACTAATTGATGTCCCGCTGTGTCGACGCTTCAGCGCTCCTCGAGTGCCGCAGCCGAAGCCATCAGCCGTGATGGGATTCCTTTCGGATTTTTTTCGAAAAATTTTGAGCGTTCTTGCGCGGCCCTCGTCTTTCTCCGCGTAGTCAGCACCGTTCTGGTAAAACGGTGTAGTTTGTAGTTCTACGGTTTGCTTGGTGTTAGGTCACAAAGGGCCGCTCTTAAGGGCGGCCCTTTGCGTTTCCGGTTTGGGCAACTGGCCTCTGCCCTCCGTCAATTCCGCCAGGCAAGATCGGCCGTCTGGCCGTGCTCGGAGCGGGAGCCATCGATACAGCGCAATTGCAGTCATGCCGTGCGGCTGGAGTTGTGCGATCGCCCAACCCGCTGGCTGTGACGGTTCGAAAACATAGGCCGAAGTGGGAAGGTTGATCAGATGAAGGCCACTTGGATCGCGGTCCAAGCTCCACCGATGTGAATGGCCAAACACATACGCTTTCACGTGCCGTCGTGGGCGGATGATCGCGTACATCGCAGCTTCATCGATGATCGAAACCTTGTCCGCGTTAAGGGTGGGATTGTGATGGGTCATCACAATAGCCGGCTTCCCGGCGCGCGCGTCAAGTGAGCGCGCCAGCCAGTCGAGCTGCGCTGCGGCCAATGTCTGTTTTCAGGGAGGGATCCGGGTGGTGCCCACAATTGGCAGAGGTTGGCGAACGGAATCACCGAATCGGAGCCCGTTGTTTATCAGAAACTTGAGTTACGCGACAGATTGCCAATTCCGCCCCGGGCGCATTTGCGATTTTTTTTGCGGATATTTTGAGCGTTTTTAAGGGTTCCTCGTCTTTCTTCACGTAGTCAGCACCGTTCTGGTAAAACGGTGTAGTTTGTAGTTCTACGGTTTGCTTGGTGTTAGGTCACAAAAGGCCGTCCGTTTAACGGGCGGCCTTTTCGTTTCCGAGTTCCCATAATCTCGGAGGCTCAAAGAACGCGAGTGACCTCACCCGCCTCGCGAAGTCATGCCTCGTGGTTCTTTGCCGACGCGCCGCTCGCTCGCTCGGCCTTCGATCCGAGGTGCAGTCCGAACCGCAGCCACCACGCGCCGACCAAGGCGAAAAGGATCCATGTGAATAGGCGTCGATTCCGGGCGCGCGCGGCATCGCTTGAGGCGGGAATTGAATCCGGCCGCGGCGTAAATCCTGCGCAGGATCAGCCCGTGCAGCGGCTTGAACCGCAACGCATGATCCGCGTTGAACAACCGGCCACCGCGACATCGCCATGGCTCCGTCAGCACCGGATTCTGCGTGATGTTGATATCGTCGTCCCAACGTACGAAGCCGAACGTCAGGACTGGCCAGAACACGATCGTATTGAGCGCCAGCAGCAGCAGCAATCCAGTCAACAGGGGGCGCTTCGCAGAAATAGTCACACTCGGTGCGGGTCCATGTGTGACGCGCACCGTTTGCCGCCCGCGAGGATTTACTCGCTCAGTATGACCAGGTCGTCGTGAATCGAATCTCCCGCGGCGCCACCGGATCGTAGCGACTATACGCAACCCCGCGCCCTCCTGGCAGCACATGGCCGTCGGGAACCGATTCCGACGTCGACAGCCGCACCGGGATAATACCGCGCCGATTGAACACGTCATTTACGTTCAATTGAAAACGCACCCGGCCCGGCAGCCCGCTGAACTTCCGCGTGTATCCCACCATCAGGTCCGTCGCCGTGATCACCCGGCCGGTGATCTCGTCGCCCTGCGAATTCGTGCCGATCACGTTCGAACTGCGCCAGCGCCAGCCACCGCCGACCGTCAGCCCCCTCAGCCGCCCTTCCCTGAAGTCATAGGCCGTGAAAAGGCTGATCTTGTGCGGGCGTACACCCCACCGCTTTTCCTGCTCTTCCTTATCCTGGTTCAAATTGTCGATCAGCGTGAGGATTTCCTGCGCCACCGTCTGGCCGCCCGACGTCGTCAGAGTCGATGGCGACGCCGCCGGGTTCATGGCGCCCAGTTCAAGCCACTTCGCGATCGTGCCGTTTGCCTCGAACGCGTTGCGATCCACGACAAATTGTCCGCTCGCATCCTGCCTCACGCCCTGGATCAGCTTCACGCCATCACCCTTCTTCAGCCCGTACCATGCCACCAGTTCCTCCGCCAGGTGCGTCCGGCCCGAATCAGTATAGGAGTAGTTCGCCACCAGTCTCCAGTTGCGCGTGAGGTTCGCTGTAACCCGCGCCTCGTAGCCACTGGCGTTGAAATCCGAGGTGACGGCGGAAGCCGGAGGCGTGTAGGTCTCGTAAACCGGAGCCCATTGGCTCGACGAAAACGGCAGTCCGGCGCCGACGAGTGCGCCCGCGAATGCGTCCATCACCCGCGTGTTTCGCCCCGCCGCACCGCCAAAGCCCGCTGTATTGACCCGGCCCTTTTCGCTCGAGCTGAAATACACCACCTTGCCGTTCAGACGTCCGTTCAGCAGATCGAAACCGAGGCCGTAATCCTCTCCCTCACCCGTGGAGGACGGCGCGAGCGCGCCATCGGGAAACGTTTTGCGCACGAACGACGGCACGCCTTGGTTGGACGAGCGATTCGCGATGAGTGACAGCCAGTTGGTCACGTGAAAAACCGCGCCGGCCGTGCCCGTGCGCCCGGTCGCGCTGGTGGTCTTTGCCTTGCTCGGATCCGGGTCCACGATATCGCCCACCACCGGGTCGGTGTAATATCCAAATTCTGAAATCTCCACCTCGTCCTGTCGGTAGCCGAATGTGGTGACCAGTTTGCCTTCCAAAAAATGGCTCTGCACCACGCCAAGCATCGAGTCGGACTCCTGCGCGCCGCCGCTGTTGTTCGCGCCGGCCACCTCGTTCGCAAAAACCAGCCCGTAATCGCGCCCGAGAAAATTGACCGTCGCCGGCAGCGAGCGCCAGTCGCCGACCCGATAGGTGGCATAGTTGCCTTCGGCGATGTAATTGCGAACGGTGATCCGGTTGTTGACGTTGTTGCCCACGGCGTTGAATGGCCGGCCCGCCAGCGCGAGCCACGAATTTGCCCGAATATCACTCTGCTCGGAACGCGAGACCATGGCGGCGAGCCGATGGCGACCGAACCATTTCGATTTCGTATCCAGCGAGTAAGACGCCGAAAGCCGCGTCTCGCGCGAGTCGCCCACGTGGGTGTCGCGCCGCCAGTTGCCATCGAAGTAAAGCCGCCCGGCGTAAGGATTACGTGGTCCGCCCACACCGAGAGTGGTGTTCGCCTCTCCGCGCAGCGTGGGATCCGTGCCGGTCATCAAGGTGACAATCGCCGTGGTCTCCTGGTAATTGTGGGCGAGGTTGAACGCGAGATCGCGTGTCGCCTGCCAGTCGGCGGAGAGCGTGAAATTTTTCAGGCTTTGATTCCGGTTCATGCCAGGCCCGGCGGCGTTCATGTTGCGCGGAAACATCGACGGATCATAAAGCCGCAGACTGGAACTGGTGATGCCCGGCGTGCCGTCCGGCGCGCGCACCGCGGAATTGTTGTAACTGCCGGTGAGAAACGTGCCGCTTTGATCGAACACCGTGCCATCGTTTTCGATGAACGTAACGCGCCGCACATTGCCGGTGCGCGTGCCATCCCGCGCGACCACGCCCACCGCCATCTGGGCGGCGGTCGGTGCCACCGTGCCGGGTGCAAACGTCACCGCCCCCACTCCGAACGCCTGCCGATTATCGTACCACGCCAACGCCTCGTCCGACTCGACGGTCGAGCGAATGACCGCACCAATGTCCCGACCGGTTTCGCCCATCGCAGTGAAGCTCAGGCTCCGCGTCGGCCGATAAGTGACGGAACCGAAAATCCGCTTCTTGTCCTGAAAGTCGAAGGCCCGCCACCCGCCATTCTCCTGGTGCAACGCGGCCACCGAAAGTGCGACCTTGTCTTTAACAAGCACCTTGTTCGCGTCCACTTCCAACCGACCCCGCTGCCATGAGCCCATCCCGTAACGGATGTTGGCGGTGTCGCGCCCGGTGGTCGCGATTTTGGATGTCTGGTTGAACAGCCCGCCGGGCGAGCCAATGCCGAAGAGGATGCTGTTGGGCCCGCGGCTCTCATCGTATCGGCCAACGCGATACGGATCACCCGGTGTGATGCTGGTGAAGTAATCCATGCCCTGGCTGGCGGCGAGCCCGCGGATCAGCACGAGCGGGACCAGCCGCTCGCCGTTGACGAATGGATTCTGCCCCGCGCCCGCCACGCTCTCGTTGGTCTCCATCTCGGCGTTGACGGAATACTGGACCAAATCGCGGAGGTCGGTGATCGCCAGGTCGTCCAGAAACTCCTTCGTGAACACGGAGACGGAACCGGCCGTGTCGCGCAGCGACGTGTTGAGGCGGCTGCCGGCCAGCGTATTCTCGGCGAAATAACCGGTATCACGGCTGGTGTTCACCGTGAAGGGGCTCAACTCGATCACCTCCTCCGAAGCCGGCGCCGGCACCGCGGGAACGGGCGGCTCGCCTGCGCTGACGGGGCAGCACGGGGCGAGGGCAAAGGTCGAGGCGAGCAACGTAACAGCGATCTTCTGCGACATAAGAATGGAGGTTATTGAACGTTCGGATCTCTACGCCAGTTGCCAGAAAATATCGAACGACGTGCTGATTTCGCCCAACGGTTTCCCCCCTGGCTGCGATGTACCCGCGAGCGCCAGTGAGTGCACCAAACGGAGCAGCATCCATCCGCTGGCGCGCAGCCACGGGGCGCGACCGCGGCGACGAACATCGCCATTCAGGCCTTCACCACTTCGTGCTTCCGGATAAATTCCGGATCAATGTCAACGCCCAGCCCCGGACCCGTCGGCACCTTGATTTTCCCATTCACGACTTTCAGCGGCGAGGTCTTGCATTCGAACGGAACGTGAGTCCTCAGCCCCTTGAATTCGTGGTGGGCACCCGCATTCGGGACCGCGGAGACAAACTGAATATTATACAGATACCCGAGCCCGCCGCCTGACATGTGCGGCACGATGGTCTTGCCGAACGCCTGCGCCATCCGCGCAACCTTCATCGAACGAATCAATCCGCCAAAATAATAATTGTCGGGCTGCACAATCTCGAGTCCGTCATTCGCGAGAAGCCATTTGAAGTTCACGAAACTCTGATCTTGTTCACCGTTGGCGATCGGGATCGTGAGCGCGTCCGCCACCGCCTTGATGGCTTCAAAATCATCATACATGACTGGCTCTTCGAAATAGCTGAATTTGTATTCTTCGAGCAGCTTTCCGAAACGGATGGCCTCGCTGACGGAATAATAGCTGTTCGAGTCGGCGTAGAGCGCCATGCGTTCGCCAAACGTCTCGCGGACAAGTCGGATCAGCTTCTCGCTTTTCCCAATCGGCCCGGTGGCATACATGTCCGTCGTCATGAACATCAAGTACCCGACCTTGATCTTCAACGCGTGCGCATCGTGTTCCGCCACCGCGCCCTTGATTCGATCGAGCGTCTCTTCCAGCGGTTTCTCCCGCCATTCAGTGGCCACGTAAACGCCCACCTCGCGATTGTGGATCTCGCCGATCAACTGCCCCATCGGCCGGTTGGCCATCCGCCCCAGCATATCAAGAATCGCGAATTCAATCGTGGCCAGCGGCAGGCCCAGCGAAATTCCGTTATATCTGAAATTGAAGCCGTAGATATAGACTTTCTCGAGGATCAGATCCAACTCGCGCGCATCCTTGCCGACGAAGAACGGTTGCAGGTTGGCGAGGAAAATGGGGAAAAGCCGGCGCATGCCGTTGTGGGCGACGGAAATCCCCTCCGCTCCATCCTTCGAACGCACCCGACAAAGGAATTCGTTGCCCAACCGCAGCAGCTCGAGCTTTTCGATAATTACCGGGGAGGTGAACAGTTCCTTCTTCAGCACCGGCTGTTTGAGGATCTGATCGAGCCGGGCATATCTTTCCTTCAGGCCTGAGGGTGGGCCGCCGGCCGCAGCACCGCATGCTGATCCTGGCAACGCCGTGGCAGCCATCCCGCCGGCGATCGCACTCGACAGAAACTGACGTCGATTTGTTTTCATAAAAATGCGCGTCGTGCTGACGCGAGCGTCGCCATACCGCGCGGGCAAGTCAACGCGGGGCGCGGCGCGAGAAGCGCCGGGTCGATGTGATTGACCGCAACGTGCATCGGGCCATGGCTGTTTTGCAGGCGGACAATTGGTCCATCGCGGTCGTCCGGGCATTGGCCGCGAATGCGGAAAATATCTTCCAGTATGGATTCGTGCCGCGCGCCAGCCACCGGCCGCACTTCGTCACACGGCCCGTCGTCCGGTGGCTCGAGCAGCAACTCGATTTTCCGCATTGGACGCTTGCGTCGATTCGAGAACTGCCCGAAACCCAGATCAGCGAGTGGGCCGGGAGCACCGGCATGCCGATGGAGAAACTCTATGCCCCGGCGGAACGCGCAGCAGACGGTCGGTCATTTCTGCGGCTGCGTCTTTCCCATCAGCTGCGGGATTTTGTCGATTGCGCCGGTCTTGACCTTGATGGCTGCTCCGATCGTGGCCATCGCGATCGCAATCATGAGAATGACGTTCATCGCCGCACGCTTCCAGCCATGCCCCACGGCATCGCCAATATAGCTGCGTTTGTTGTTCATGATGAAAAACGCTATATAGGCAATCGGCAGCATCGTGAGACAGACCGCCGACGCGGCGACCGGCATCCAGAGCGGCTGGTTGATTATAACACCGAGCAGTCCAATCGCGGGCACCAACGTGAAGATGCGATAACGCCAGACGGTATACTCGAGATTGAACATTTCGCACACGGTGAAGCCGCAGACGACCATGTGCGTGCTGATTGCGCCGCACGTCATCGCCATGAAGCCGAGGTCGAACATCACGCGTCCCATCGTTCCGCCCATGACCTGTTGCAACGAGGCGGCGGCATCGATCGGCTTGATGTCCCTCGCCGGATCGAAGGGGTAGATGGTGTTCGCCATGCCGACGATGATGAGAGACGTCACGAGCACAAACGGCAGGAACATCGTCATCGTGAGATCCCAGCGCAGCAGCTTCCGGTGCGACTTGCCCCAGCCCTTCGCCAGCAGCGAGTATGGCAGCAGAAAAGTCATGTTGATGCCGACGGCCGCGCCGATCGCGCCGAGCACCGTCGTCGTTTCCTTGTCGGTCTTCGGCCAGGCGAATCCAAAGTTGCCGGCCCGGAGGATGTCCCAATTTACTCCCGTCGTGACCACCACGATACCAAACAGCACGATCACGAGCGCAATCACCGTGCGCAGGAACCACTCGTAGACGGCGATCCCGCGCGGTTTGCTGCCGTAACTCCAGGTCGTGAGAATGCTGACGCCCAGAATCAGGAAACCAATCGCGAAGCTCACCGCGTATCCTGCTGGCGTGAAATTGCCGCCGGCCGCGGTCGTCACGCCGGCCAACTGGGCGAGGTCACGGGCCGCGCCCGCCGCGAGTCCGTACTGCGGGAAGTGCCAGATGATCGAAGCCATGATCGTTCCAAGGGCCCAAAGAAATGCGAGGGTCTTGGACAGCTCGCGGCTGAAGGCACCATACGGACGCTCACCCGTGGTCAGGACCACGTTCCCCAGCGCCGAGAGCATCATTATACCGAGGAACATCGCCACCGGCTGCACCCACAGGAACGAGTAACCATAATACGCACCTGCGGCGATTGAGGCGGCCGCGCTGCCCGCACCCAAGGTCATGGCGCTTTGCAGCAGGCCGGGACCGGTGCGCCTCAGGTAGCCCTTGGCCCGGCTGAAAAACGGCTGCCCCTCGAGCGCCTCGAGTGCAGCGGCTTCCCGCGCGATCTTTTCCGGATCCCATTTACTGGTCATGGGCAGCCCGCGGCTGGGGGCACTGGGCTGCGCCGGCGTTGCCTGGCTTTGAGTGATCATGATGTGTGACGCACAGGGTTACCTCTTCTGCACTGAGAGCCTGCGAGATTACCTCCGGCGTACTGCTCGTCAATTGCCAGCAATCGCCTCGTCGCGCTCAGTTGCGTTTCACCGGGACGTCGTTCCTCAGCCGCCGGCCGGGCGTGCTGCGCCCCTCGGTGATCAAGCTCTCGCGCAGCGCCAGCATTTGCGCGACGCGCTCCGGGTGCGTGATGGCGAGGTCGTTCTTTTCTCCGAGATCGTCACTCAGATTGAAGAGCTGCGGTTTGGCCGTGCACACGAGCTTCCATTGTCCGTCGCGCACGCTTTGCGCACCCGCCGCTCCGCAACTGATCGCATGCCGGCGCACGGGTGCGTCGCCTCCCTTCAGCAAGGGCACCAGGCTGTAGCTGTCTTCACCCACATCCTCGGGTAATGTAATACCGAATACATCCGCCAGCGTCGCCATCAAATCCGCGTGGTGGACCAGTTGGTCGCATGTCGTCCCCGGCTTCACCACGCCGGGCCAGCGCACGATGAAGGGTTCGCGGTGTCCTCCCTCCCAGACATCGCGCTTGTAACCACGCAGCGGTCCGCTCGGGAAGTGGCCCATGGCCTCCAGCGGCTTGATGCCGATGGCGGTCTCGTAGCCGTTGTCGCTCGTGAAAAACACCAGCGTGTTCAACGCGACGCCGCCTTGAGCCAAAGCCGCGAGCACGCGGCCGATCACCGCATCCGTCTGCATGACGAAGTCGGCATAGTCGTTCAACCCGCTGCGGCCCTTCCACTCGTCACTCACGGCAATGGGCGTGTGCGGCGCGGTCAGCGGAAGATAAAGCAGGAACGGTGCGTCCGCCTTCGCCTGCGTCGCGATGAACTTCACGGCGTGATCGCCGAGCGTCGGGAGAACATCCTCCAGCCGCCAGCCCTTCAGCGCCGGGCCCTGGAAGCTGGCGTTGAAGCCCAGCAACTGCTCCGCCTTCAGCAGATCCGCCGGCACACCCATCGTTCGATCGTCCTGGATAAAGCAATACGGCGGCCAGTTCGGGACATCGGTGCCGAAGTACTCGTCAAACCCGCGCGTCGTCGGCCCGCCCGCGATCGGCTGCGCGAATGCCGCCGCCCACGCCGCGCGATGCTCTTTCGTGGGCACCGTCACGATGGGATCCTTTGACTTGCCGGGCCGCCCACCCAGACCTCTGAACAGCCTGAGTTGCTGGGGCGGAATGGGCCAGTCCCAGCCCAAGTGCCACTTCCCCATGGCCGCCGTGTGATAGCCCTGCTGTTTGGCCAGCCCTGCAATCGTGAGTCGCTCCGGCGCGATGAGGGGAC